>JBDTPR010000087.1:0-14285 GCA_039932635.1 Candidatus Solibacter sp. | reverse complement strand
CGAAGCGATACAGCGACAGATATAATGGACCCCGGGCCTTCATGCTCCTGCGCAACGCTCTCCTCATCCTCGGTGCGAATTTGCTGCTACTTTCCGCACCCTTGCCTCTCGACAGCGAGCAGCCCGCCAGACCTCAGCCCCGCGCCGCCAGCGTGCAGTTCAACAAAGTGGCGGCGGAATCGGGCATTACCTTTCGCCATGAAAACGGGGCTTCAGCCGAAAAGCAGATGTTCGAGACCTTCGGCTCCGGGGTGGGCGTGATCGATTTCGACAACGATGGCCAGCCCGACCTGTTTTTCGCCAACGGTGCCGACCTGTCCCACGGCAAGCCATCGCCTGGCAATGCGCTCTATCGCAATCTGGGTAACCTGAAATTCGAGGATGTGACTGCCAAAGCAGGTGTCGCCGGCAACGGGATGTTCGCTACCGGCGTAACCGTAGGCGACTATGACAACGACGGCTACCTGGATATCTACGTCACGGGCGTCGGCGGTAATCAGCTCTTTCGCAACAAGGGCGACGGGACTTTCGATGAGGTGACGGCCAAGGCTGGAGTGGGCGCGGGCGGGTGGAGCAGCAGCGCCGCCTGGGTGGACTACGATCGCGACGGCTTCCTGGATCTGTTTGTGGGACGCTACCTGGATTACGATATGCGCAAGCCGCCGTACTGCGGATATCAAAAGCCGGGCTACCGCATGTATTGCGAACCGCAGTTGTTCGATGGGACGCCGGCATTGCTGTATCACAACAACGGGGATGGCACGTTCACGGAGGTTTCCCGCAAAGCCGGCGTGGCGAACCCGGCGGGAAAGACCTTGGGGGTGGCCATCGGCGATATCGATGGCGATGGATGGCCCGATATCTTCGTGGCCAACGATGGCGTCCGCAATTTTCTCTACCGAAACAAAGGCGACGGCTCCTTTGACGACATTACCTACGGCGCCGGCGTAGGTTACGACGTGAACGGCAAGGCTCTGGCCGGCATGGGCGCCGAGATCGCGGATCTCGATGGCGATGGCTTGCCGGACATCTTCTTTACGGCCTTTTCGGACCAATACAACCCGCTCTTCCGCAACCTGGGAAAGCTGCTTTTTGAAGACGGCACGGTCAAAGCCGGATTACCCTCCAGCGTGAAGACACTCGGCTTCGGCGCCAAGGTCTTCGACTTCGACAACGACGGTTATCCGGACATTTATGTCACCAACGGACACGTCATCGATAACGTGAAGCTCTACGACCCGCGGCTTTCTTACCGTCAGGCCGACCTGCTCTACCGGAACCTTGGCGGTGGCCGTTTTCGCGATGTCTCGGCGGAAAGCGGCGCGGCGTTTCGCATCCAGCACGTAGGCCGCGGACTGGCGGTGGCGGATTTCGACAACGACGGCGACCTGGACATCGTGGTGACCGATTCGGGCGGGAGCCCGCTGCTGCTGCGCAATGACGGGGGCAATCGCAATCACTGGATCGCGCTCCGCACCCGCGGCCGCGAGAGCAATCATTTCGGAATCGGCGCGAAGGTGCGCTTGACCAGCGGCGGCCGAACCCAGTTGCGGGAAGTCAATCCCTACGGAAGTTACCTCAGCACCAGCGACACGCGTTTGTATTTCGGGCTGGGCAGCGCAACCCTGGCCCGCATCGAGATCGAGTGGCCCAGCGGGAAGAAGCAGGCCATCGACAGCGTTCGCGCCGGTCAGATTTTGCTGCTGGATGAGGCCGATGCGAAGCGCTGAGAGCCTCCGGTATGATCTGACCGCGCCGCGGCTCCTGATTGCTGTTGTCCTCGCTTCGGGCATGACTTGGGCGCAGACTCCTCGTGCCGATCTACAGGGCGCGCAACTGGGCGCCGCCGCACAACACCTGGAACAGGGGAGACCCGATCAGACGATCCGTATGTGCAAGGGCGTGCTGGCGAACGATCCGCGCTCAGCGCCCGCCCACATGCTTCTAGGGCTGGCGTATCTCGCGAAGGGGTCGACTGCCATGATCGCCGATGCCAAAGCCGAATTGCAGCAGGCGCTCGATCTCGATCCGGAGCTTCTGTGGGCGCGCTTCTACCTGGCTCGGCTCTATTTCGACCAGGGCTTGAACGAAAAGGCACAGGAGCAACTGGAGCGCGGTCTGAAGCAACAGCCTGGTTTGCCTCATTTTCTTTCCCTGCTCGGTGAAGTCCGGCGCGAACTCGGAGATCCTGGAGCCTCCGTGGAGTTGAATCGCAAGGCTCTCGATGCAGGCGTCACAATGACCCCGGCGAATTATTTCCTGGCGCTTGCATATCTGGACCTGAAACAGGAGCAGGCCGCGATAGCCGAGTTCGAAAGAGCCATTAGCTCGCCCTACGTTACGCCGGAGGCGTATAACGCGCTGGCATCCCTATACATCAAGAAACAGCAGTTCGCCAAAGCGGAAGATCTCTGCCGGAAAGCCATCGCGTTGGACCGTTCGCGGCCCGACGCATACCTGAACCTGGCGCGAATTTTCAACGCCCAGCACGCGAGTGACAAGGCGCTGGAGGCTTTGCGCGCCGCGCTGCCGGAGGGAAAGGAGTTCCCCGCGACCGAATATTACCGGGGACTGCAGGCGGATCTCGCGGTGGAGCGCGGCGTGGCGTATGCGGCACAAAAAGCGTTCGCTCGAGCGATCGACGAATACGCTCGCGCGCTCGATTTCGATCCGCGCCGCGCCGTCATCCACCGGCGACTGGCCGAACTCTATAAACAAAAGGGAGACCCGGCCGGCGCCGCTCTGCATATTAAGAAAGCGGATCAGCTCGACAAAGGACAAAAGTAGGACTAGCGATTTCCTTTGCTTCGTCCCCTCCGTGATGAACTTGTTGGCCTGGCAGAAGCGAAAAAACGAACGCACTCCCTCCTGCTTCTTCTGTTTAGAGAGAGGTTTGTCTGCCCACTGGTTACGCCATTACTGTAGACACTAAGTGGCGAACACCCTTGTCAGCTTTCGCCGGTTAATCCCCTGCTCCCGGCCGCGCGACCCAGGTTAGGGCGCCTGCTCTCGCGGCGTCGCCGGCAGGTCTTCGAGTTTGTCCGATTCTTGCATGATTCCTTGCACGCAGGCGACAAGGTCTGCCGCGGTATACGGTTTTCGGAGAAACCTCGCGACCGTCTCGCTCCCTAATTCGCCGCGGGCTTCTACCTCGTCATATCCGCTCGACATGATGATGGGCACGTCAGGCCGGATCTCTCGAATCAATCGGAAAGCCTCGTGTCCGGCCATGACCGGCATCGTCATGTCCAACAGCACCGCTAAGATGGTTGACTGGTTTTGCCGGAAGGCCTCGACCCCTTCAAGGCCGTTTTCGGCCACTAGCACCGAGCATCCGGCATTCGTCAAAATCGCTGCCGCCAATTTCCGGACCATCGGCTCGTCATCCACTATCAGGACGATGCCTGTGGCAGGCAGCGGGCCAATCGCCACCGTTGGTTTCACCGGCGCCGCAGTCAAAGGTTCCACGGCGGGAAATGACACCGTGAAGGTAGTGCCCCGGCCTGGAGCGCTATCCACTTTCAGCGTCCCCTTGTGACTACGAACGATGCCCGAGACTGCCGCCAGACCCAACCCCCGGCCCGTCATCTTGGTAGTGAAGAAGGGTTCAAATATCTTGGCCTTGGTGGTCTCGTTCATGCCTGATCCCGAATCTCGAACCGCCATAACGACATCGCTGCCTGAGCCGGCAACCCAGGTCGATACGTTCACCACTCCCCCCGCCGACCCGATCGATTCCGCGCCATTGATAATCAGGTTCATGACAATCTGGCGGATCTGGCTGGCATCGGCCAGGACCCAGGGGAGGTCGGATTTCAACGCAAGCTCCAACCGGACCGCTTTGGGGATGCTCGCCGAAAGCAGTGGTAACATGTCCGCGATCAGCTTCGAAAGATCGAAACCTGTGACCACGAATTTGCCCTTGCCGGCGTACGCCAGTAGTTGTGCCACGAGTTCCGCCGCCCTCTTGCCGGATTGCTCGGCGATTTCGAGGATAGGCGACGCTGGGTCGTTCAGGGGCAAGCTGGCTCTGACTACGCTCAAGCCACCGATGATTCCTGTCAGAAGATTATTGAAGTCGTGAGCGATCCCCCCAGCCAGGACACCAATGCTCTCCAACTTTTGCGACTGTTGCAGATCGTGTTCCAAACGACGAAGTTCGGTCACGTCTCGCATTAGCGAGCCGTACTCGCGGGCTTCGCCGTGTCCCATCGAGGCAAGGATGCCCGCGCCCAGAAAACGCGTCCCGTCCTTGCGGATCCGCCAGACTTCGCGTTCTGTCCAACCCAATCGGTCCGCTTGATCGATCGCCTCCTGCAAGCCGTCGCCAAAATGCGCCTCAGGCGCAGCCAGGCGTGAGGAATTCTGGCCCAGCATCTCGGCTTCCGTGTAGCCGAACATCCGCTCGGCGCCCTGGTTCCAGGCTTTCACGACGCCTGTTCTGTCCACCGTCATTAGTGCATAATCCTTGACGCCGTCGATGAACAGCCGGTATCTCTGGCTGGTTTGCGCCAGCTTTCGCTGGAGGATCACGGCATGGCGCTGTCCCAGAAATGCATCCCCCAGCGCTAGCAGAAGATCCCCGTACAACTTCAGACTGGCGCGGGTTGTGGGAACCTGCCGGACCGCGGCCTGCCAAAGCAACTGGCTTGACACGGCGTGCCTCCTGGCCACTCGCTCCAAGCGCAGCAGGTCAGGGTAGCGGCTGAAAACCTGGCCTCCGAGCAGAGCGCCCAGTTGCCGTCCGCGCAGTATCAGGGGCACGGCGACGTGGGCGAGCCCCGCGCCGTCTTCCGCGGTCGCCACCTTACCTGTTCTGAGCGCATCGACTGCCGCGGTGCAGGGTTCGGACGGCGTCAGGCAAAATGGGCACCCCGCACCTTCATCCGGCCATGTTCCACGGGCCAAACTCCACGTGGGCTGTGGATTGTGATACTTCCCCAGCACCCGGCCCGCCGGATCGGTCATCACCACGGCCAGTTTCATTGCGCTGGCAAAAGTCTCCAACACCTCGCTCCAACTCTCCGGCTGCAACAGCTCATCGCGCCACTCGCGCGAAGTCTCTAACCGTTCCTCTTCATCGGAAATTACTCTCAATTCCGGAATTTCGGCGGTCTCGTCGGCGGGAGTGACAAAATCGCGGCGTGTTCTCACGTCCCCGCCGGTGGCCGGGCGGCCGGCAGTCGGCTTGGAGCCCGGCTCAGGATACTGGCGTACCGGGACAGCGGCAAGGCTTCGGCGATTTCCCCTTGAGCGGGCAGGAGAGTGATTCCACCGTCCCCGATGACATACTCGCGGCTATCGTATTCGTGTTTGGTGCCCCGCGCTTTTACAACGGTGAGGCAGCGGCGCAACGTGCTACTGATCTCCACCAGATTCATCAGAATGATATTGTCTACGATCGAGGTCACCGGGTACTCCGGCATGAAAGAAGAGATGCCGAGAAATTCCGGGTTCTCGTAGTTGAAGAAAGTCGTCATCAGGCGATTCTTGCTGAACGCCACCAGGGCATGGAAGAAATCGCGGTACATGCTCTGGTCACCGAGTGCGGTGCTGTAACTGGTCATCCCGTCGATTACCATGCGGCCGATGTCATTCTCCTCGATCGTCTTGACGATCGAGGAGAAATGCGCATCGATGTTTATTTCCTGTGGGCTCTGAAATAGCACGTGAATGCCGCCCGATTCTATTTGCTGTTTCAGCTTGATGCCGACGCTCTCAGCGTTCCGAACGATCTGCGGTGTGTGCTCGTCCAGCGAGATCAGAAGTCCTCGCCGTTTCTGTTGCATCGCTCCTTCCATGAGTATCTGTAAACCGAGGATTGTCTTTCCGAGGCCAGACGGTCCAACCACGATGGTGGTGGAGCCATCGAACACGCCGCCGCCGATCATACCGTCCATTTCTTGCGACCCGATCAGCGATCGCCGTATGGTCGAAGTAATCTGATCTTGATTGCGTAGGGGTACCTGAACCCGGCGGAACACTTCCAGGCCCTTGCCATCGTGAATCTCCAAGGTATGTTCGCCATGTACATAATCCTGGCCCCGGCTCTTCACGATCTCGAGGCTGCGCTGGATGCGCCTCTGCTTCAAGGTCCGCGATAGCCGGATTACCGTGTCTGCCAGCGAAACCGCCCCTTCCGACGTCGCCAGCGATTCCGGGTTGCCAAGCAGTTCATGGGAAAGCATCGTTGTCAGATGCTCGCGGTCCAGGCCTTCAATTAATTGTTGGAGCGTTTCGCGATAAGATCCGACGCCGGCGGACGTCACCGGGCCTCCCGCATTAGCGGCTGGCCGCAACAGGCCGATGCCATCGATAAAAATTCGATGGGCCCCCATATCGGCAGCCGTCTCCAGCAGCAGGCTATCGGGCGAGTGTACCTCCTGATCCAATACTTGCGGACTGGTAAACACAATCTGGAGCTTCTTCTGCTGCTGCAGCGATTCCAGGTCCCACCCCAGCGTAGCCGCATCCCGGATCAGCTTATCCGGGCTGATCTCGAATAATACAATGATTCCCGGCTCATTGAATTCCGTGATCCCGCGGTAAATGAACTCTACGCCCAGCAGCGTCTTGCCGCTCCCCGTGGTTCCTTCGACGAGAATTACGTTCTTCCTCGGAATCCCGCCCATGAGGATTTCATCCAGGCCTGCGATACCGGTTCGAACCATTTCGGCTGTTTCCACGTATGAACTCCTCACTGCAAATGCAATCCACTACCATTTCTTCGCGGTTCGCCACGGCGGGTTGCCTGCAGGTGACCCAACAGCACTAGTCGCCCGGTTCGAGTTTGCGCCAAGGCTCGCAATTCCTTCAGACATGCTGCGGGAGAAGGCTCTGGCGGATCCACGCATTCGTAGATGCGGATCCCCTGAGCGACCCGCGAACGCTTGATCAGTCCCAGTGCTTCCAAGCGGTGCAACGCAACGCCGATCTCAGTTTTGTCATATCCAATCAACCGCGCGATATCAGCGGCGGTGCCGAGGCTGGTTGAGTGACGGTGCAGGAATGTCAAAGTGTCCCACTCACTCTTAAAGATGATTCCAAGAGTATCGAGATTACCCAGAACTACGGCGCTCATGGATTGTCCCGACTCAGCCATGGTTTACCTCGTCCTCGAACGGGTTGTTGCCTAAGTGGAGTCGATGGGAGGCATCTGAGTGTAGAACCTGACCATCGCCTATAAATAACTGCCGAGGCCCTCCAATTCTGCTCTGAGGAAAACAGGGCGCACTTGGGTACGAGTTGTGTTCAGTATCTTGCTAAAGGCCGACAGCCCAAAACGCAGAGCCAGCTATCTGTACCATTAGAACATTTTGGAGCGATCGGCGTCTGTTCAAGACTGCTCACCTGGCATGGAGCAAGAAGCTTCGGGCGGCAGTTGGAGCAGCGAAGGCACTACCAATTTTGGACCGGCAGACGCAGGGAAAGACAGACCAAATCGGAACCTCCGCAAGCCCCGTCAAGAAAATCGCTGAAAAACACACACAGAGCACTTTTGAACAGACACCACCCGATCTTTCGGCTATTTTCATGAGGTTAACTATTACAAGGTGACATCCTCCACCACCTTGGAACGAAGCGCGACTGCAGCTGGTACTTCCAAACCTCCTTGGGTCGCAAACACGCTATTGCTGAAATGAGACAAAAGGACGAGTTGTGAATGGCGACTGTTATTTCGATTGTGCGATGTAATCCGGTCTTACAAGAGATTGCCGATCTTGCTTATGATTTGTGGCTGGCAAGACGCTTCAGGAACGGGTCACCTGAGTCGGATTTTCTACAGGCAGTGATCGAAGTGACCTTCAGATCGAGTCGTATTGCCCCCGCGCCACGACTGGCTCTTGTGGGAAGAAAGCCCTACCGGTCGTAGATGGCCACCTTCGTGCTCCGCAGTACGGGGTCACGCTGGCGACGCTGTCGTGCCGGCGAATTTTTACTCGGAGAGGCAACTACCAATGTTAGACGCGAAACTAGATCCGGAAAACCAGGAAGACCCAAATAAGAAGGGCCCGAAGGGTCCGAGCAATCCAAATGAGATCAATCCGAAGGTTGCCTCCGACATCCACTACTGGGCCGGAGAGCTACATGTCACGGGGCAGCAACTGCATGAAGCTATCCGAGGGCATGGAACTCATGTGGCCAAGATTCGAGAGGCGCTGAAGCATCACAAACATTGAGAGTGTGGTCACAGAGAAGATACTGTTATCCGGCTCAGAGCCGCCGAAGGGCGGTCTCCCCGTGCGCCAGGGCGGTGGTGCGATCACGATCCCGCATGGCTGCTAGCGTGGACCGAACGTGCGGCATCGCTCGATTCACCTTATCCACAACCGGATGGTGAACATATCGTGACACTACCCCCTTCGACCGGTGGACAGCAGGCTGCGACATCTCCACCATCTCAGCGGTCCGTTTGAGCCTGCCACTGGGCATCATCCTGGGAAACGTCCATCTTCAACCACCGGAGGTTACTTTCCAGTGATGTCTTCGTGACATACCAATCCTAGCAACCAGCACTAACTATACCCAATCCGGTATTCGGGTAATCCCCGGCTCGATCCTTCGATATGAACCGCGAGTACTGGGATGCCGGCAGAGAAGAGGCTCTCTGAAATGGTCCTCATGCAGGAACTCGCTGCTTATGGTCTTTGGCCTTCCGCGAGGCGCGGCCGGGCGACTAATTTTGCCACCTCCGCCACCCACAAAACACTGCTCGCCACAACGGTACAACGGATCCAATCCACGCCGCGTAAGGCAACGGTCCCGAAGGCGCTCTGGAGAAACGGAACGTAGATCACCAGCAGATGAAGCCCGAGCGACAGGACTAGCGCGCCCCACAGCCAGCGATTTCGGAACATGCCGCGGAAGGCGCTATGCACCTCAGAGCGTGCGTTGAACGCGTTGAACACTTGAAAGAAGATCAGCGCAGTGAAGGCCATGGTCCGGCCATACTCGATGGGGCCGGGTCCCTCGATCAAACCGCCCGGCAAGGCGCCGTCGAAGATGAACAGCGTGCCGGCCGCCATCGTCAGCCCGACCAGCCCGATGCCGGTGCGCATGCGGCGGTCGATCACGCCCTGCCCCCGCGGACGGGGCGGACGGCTCATCAAATCCGGATCCGCCGGATCCATTCCGAGAGCGAGCGCGGGAGCGCCGTCCGTCAGCAGATTGATCCAGAGTATCTGGGTGGCCAGCAGAGGTAAAACCAGCATGCCTTGCCCTCCCAGTCCGAGCGGCCGGGCAAGC
The DNA here is from genome assembly GCA_039932635.1 of Candidatus Solibacter sp. Taxonomy (GTDB): domain Bacteria; phylum Acidobacteriota; class Terriglobia; order Bryobacterales; family Bryobacteraceae; genus Solibacter. The sequence goes on along the minus strand of JBDTPR010000087.1, from coordinate 5,039 downwards.
GCCACCGACAGGAACACTGTCAAGACCTCGCCCGCATTCGACGAGAGAAGATAGCCAAGGAACTTGCGGATGTTGTTGAAGACCGCGCGGCCTTCTTCCACTGCGCGAACAATGGTGGCGAAGTTGTCGTCGGTGAGCACCAGGTCCGCCGCCTCTTTCGCCACGTCGGTGCCGGTGATGCTCATGGCGATGCCAATGTCCGCCGCTTTGAGCGCCGGCGCATCGTTGACGCCATCGCCTGTCATCGCTACGATCTCACCGTTGCTCTGCAGTGCGTGAACAATGCGCAGTTTGTGTTCGGGGTTCACGCGTGCATAAACGCTGACGCTGCGCGCGGCCGTGGCCAGATCCAGGTCCGACATGCGGTCCAGCTGCACACCGCTGATGACGCGATCGCTGTCTGCGATGCCGAGTTCGCGCGCGATCGCAAGCGCCGTGGCGGGATGGTCGCCGGTAATCATGATGGGCCTGATGCCGGCGGCGCGGGCCCGGGTGATAGCAGCCTGCGCTTCGGGCCGCGGCGGATCGATCATACCGATCAGTCCCAGAAAAACCAGGTCGCGTTCGAGCGTGGCCGCGCCCGGAGCCGTTGAATCTCCGGCCTCTAACGGACGGAATGCCGCGCCCAGCGTGCGCAGCGCGTTGCCGGCGAGGACCTCGGCTGCGTGCAGGATCTGCTGGCGGCGCTCCGCAGTCAAGGAGCGCGATGCATTTCCGGCCATTTCCTGCGTGCAGCATTCCAGGATCATGCCTGGAGCGCCCTTGGTGAAGACCACGCGGCCGCCGGGTGAAGCGGCGTCCAGATGCACCGTACTCATTCGCTTGCGCTCGGACGAAAACGGCGCTTCCGATACGCGCAAAAAGCTTGCCTGGACGGCAGCCTGATCGATACCCACCTTGCGGGCCGCCACCAGCAGGGCGGCTTCGGTGGGATCTCCCTGGATCCCCCATACGCCATCCCGTTCGTTGAGCGCCGCGTTGTTGCACAGGGCCACCGCACGGAGCAGCTGCTCGACTTCGGCCTTCCCGTCTGCCGGGAGTTCGCCGCCGCCTTCCGCCTTCACGTCGCCAACGGGCGAGTACCCCGTGCCGGAGAGTTGCACCCGGCCGGAGGCTGTCACGATGGCGCGTACCGTCATTTGATTGCGGGTGAGCGTGCCGGTCTTGTCCGAAGCAATTACCGTGGCCGAGCCGAGTGTCTCCACGGCAGGGAGTTTGCGCACGATGGCGCCGACGCGAGCCATTCGCTGCACGCCCATCGCAAGCACCACCGTGACCACAGCGGCCAGCCCCTCAGGCGCGGCTGCTACTGCCAGAGCGACACCGAACAGCAGCGCTTGCACCACAGTTTTGGCATCGTGCGCGCCGTAGACCAGAAGCAGGGTCGCGACCACTACCACGGCGATCGTGATCACGGCGATCCCCAGCTGTTTGCCCGTGCGGTCGAGTTCGCGCTGCAACGGGGTGGCCTGCGGTTTCGCCGTGCGCAGCATGCCGGCGATTTTGCCGACTTCGGTGCGCATGCCTGTGGCCGTCACCAGGGCGCGGGCATGGCCGAAGGTCGCAGTGGTGCTGGAGAACACCATGTTGAGCCGGTCCCCCAGGGCAGCACCGTGCTCCACGGGCTGCGCGCTCTTCAGAACCGGCATGCTCTCGCCGGTAAGCGAGGCTTCGAGCGTTTGTAGCTCCACCACTTCGATCAGGCGGGCATCGGCGGAGATCGTGTCTCCTTCGCTGATGATCAGCAGGTCGCCGGGCACAAGTTCCCGTGTGGGCATACGGCGCTGCTCGCCGTCGCGCATCACTCCGCCTTCGGGAGCCGAGAGTGCGCGCAGCGCCGCCAGGGCCTGCTCTGCCCGCCCTTCCTGCACATAGCCAAGGACCGCATTCAGAAGCACGATGGTGAGAATGACCAGCGCCTCGTAAGGCAGGGCGGCTTCGCGCTCTATCGCCCACACCGCAATCGAAATGATGGCTGCCGCTACCAGGAGCAGCACCAGCGCGTCTTGGAACTGAGCGAGAAAACGGCGCCACGCAGGCGTCGCCACCTCCCTTTCCAATTCGTTCGGCCCGTTTTGCCGCAAACGTGCGCGCGCCTCCTCGGAACTGAGACCCACACTTGGGTCGGTTTTCAATCCGGCGGCTACGTCCTCCGCCGATTGTTCGTAAGGCTCCCTTCCCCCGGTTATGGCGGTGTCGATCATAGCAGTGCGTGCCGCCGATAGAACCACGCCTTAACCGCTTGAACCACCAGGAGGTAGGTCACCGCCAGAAAGAAGATCGTCGCCAGCAAATTCAAAGGCAACGGAGTGAATCGCAGCAGATCTCCCAAGGGCGTGTAGGGCAACACCGCTGCGATTGCGACCACTGCCAGGACGGCAAGCAGCAGCGGCCGGCTGGGACGGCTCTTGAACGGATTGCCCGCCGTCCGGATGACAAACACTACCAGCGTCTGCGTAGCCAACGACTCGACGAACCACGCCGTACGGAACAACGGGGCGTTGGCAGCGGCATGAAATACCCAGAACAAAACGCCGAAGGTCAGGAAATCATAAAGTGAACTGATCGGACCGATGATCATCATGAACTGGCGGATGAAGGAGATCTGCCATCGCTTGGGCCGGTGGAGCAGGGCGGCATCCACGTTGTCGGTGGGAATGCTAATCTGCGATACGTCATAGAGGAAGTTGTTGAGCAGCACTTGGGTAGGCAGCATTGGCAAAAACGGCAGGAAGAGCGACGCCGCGGCCATGCTGAACATGTTGCCGAAGTTGGAACTGGTGCCCATCACGATGTACTTCATGATGTTGGCGAAACTACGCCGGCCTTCCACGATCCCGTCGTTCAATACCGAAAGATCTTTCTCCAGCAGAATCACCTTCGCCGCGTCCTTGGCCACATCCACACCACCCATGACGGAGATGCCGACATCGGCGGAATGGAGCGACGGCGCATCGTTGATCCCGTCTCCCAGGAAGCCGACCACGTGGCCGCGCGACTTCAGCGCCAGAATGACCCGGTTCTTCTGCGCGGGGGATACACGGGCGAAGATGGCGCCCTTTTCAGCCTGAACCGCCAGGGCGGTATCGTCCATGCCATCCACCTCGGAGCCAATCACGATGAGTTCCGCGGGCAGCCCGACATCCCTGGCCACCTTCTGCGTCACATACTGGTTGTCGCCGGTCATGACCACTACGGAGACGCCGTTCTGCTTTAGCGCTTCGAGCACCGGGGCCACGCCTTCCTTGGGAGGGTCGAGGAACGCCGCAAATCCCTCCAACGTCATGTTCTGTTCGGCGGCGGTGGTGTACGCATCCTGCCGGGCCACCGTGGCTACCGCAACGCCGAGCGTCCGGTATCCGTCCGCGCTCAGCTTCTGGTAGGTGGCAGCCGCTTGCGCACGTCTGGCCTCATCGAACGGCACCGGCGCTCCGCCGATGGTTACGGCCTGGCAGACGGAGAAGACGTTTTCCGCCTCGCCTTTCGTGACCAGCAGGAGTTCCTCGCCGTGGCGCACCACGACAGACAACCGTTTGCGGTTGAAGTCGAAGGGGATTTCGTCCACCTTCTCGTACTCGGTAATCTTCGGGCGGTCGTGCTTCAATACGGCATCGTCCATCGGACTTTTAATGCCGGCCTGAAAGAAGCTATTGAGGTAGACCAGGCGCAGCACGTTTTCGTCGTCCGCGCCGGAGACGTCCACATGGCGATCCAGGACGATTTCCCCCTCGGTCAGCGTACCGGTCTTGTCGCTGCATAAGATCGTCAGGCTGCCGAAGTCCTCAATCGCGGCGAGCTGCTTGACCAGGACTTTCTTTTTCGCCATCCGGCGTGCGCCTTGCGCCAGGGTGATGGTAATGATCATGGGCATCATCTCCGGTGTCATGCCGACCGCGAGTGCCACGGCAAAAAGGAACGACTCCAGTACGGGACGGTGGAGGATGATGTTGACCAGGAGAACGAACAACACCAGCAGCATAATGACGCGGGTGATCATCATGCCGAAGTTGTGAATGCCCCTTCCGAACTCGGTTTCCGGAGGCTTCGACGCCAATCGCTGTGCGATCTCGCCGAGTTCCGTATCCTTGCCGGTAGAGACGATGACCGCCGACGCCATACCCGTCTGAACCGCAGTGCCCAGGAACACGCAGTTATCCGCGTCCGCGATGCTGTGCTGTCCGGCGGACAGATCGTGCGCGGACTTGTCCACGGGCAGGGATTCTCCGGTGAGCGCCGCCTCCCGCACCTGCAAATCCTTCTCTTCGAGCAGGCGTGCGTCGGCCGGCACCAGGTCTCCGGCATTGAGCCGGATCACATCTCCCTTCACCAACTCCGCCACGGGCAGCTCCTGCTCCTTGCCGTCGCGGATGACTGCCGCGGTGGTCGCCACCTGCTTCTGAATGGCCTCCACCGCATGCCGCGCCTGGAACTCCATGAAGAAGTTGAGCACCACGCTCATCAGCACCATCGCGATGATGATGATGCCGCCCACCGGATCGCCCAACGTCAGGGAGATGACGCTGGCTGCAATCAGAATAAGAACGAGTGGATTGGCGAAGAAGCGAAGGAACATCAGCAGCACGGCGAAGCGCGACTCCCGCACCAGGCTGTTGGGACCGTAGAGTCGGAATCGCCGTTTCGCTTCGACGGTAGTCAGCCCCGCCGGGGTCGCCTGCAGAGGTTGAAGAAGGTCCTGCAGCGGCGTATCCCAGAAGCCCGTACCGCCCTTCGATTTGCATGCAGCGGGCGGCGTTGGGGCGCTCGCTACCACGTCCATTTCCAGTTGCGGATCTCCGGCAGATCCTGGCCGTGTTTATCGATGTATTGTTTGTGCTCCGCGAGCTTGTCTTTGAGTTGGCGCTTCAGGTAGTGGCCGCGGTCGCCGGTCTGCGGCAAACGGTCGATGGCGTCCATCGTGAGATGGAAACGGTCCAGATCGTTCAGCACCGTCATGTCGAACGGTGTAGTGATGGTGCCCTCTTCTTTGTAACCGCGGACGTGGATGTTGTCGTGGTTGGTGCGGCGATAGGTCAGGCGGT
>JBDTPR010000086.1:0-14292 GCA_039932635.1 Candidatus Solibacter sp. | reverse complement strand
CCACGACCGTAAGGGACTGTTTGCTAATTTGGGTTGTGACTCCGCGTGCCGGCCGCTCCCTAACGGTCGCGGCTCTGATTGAAGGCTACTTCTCGTGCTTCATGACGGCGACGTAGCCCAGGTTGCGATACAACTGCTGCGAATCGAGGCCGAAGCCGACCACGAAGCGGTCGGGAATTTCGAAGCAGCGGAAATCCACGGGCACCTGCACGATGCGGCGCGAATTGCGATCCAGAAACGTGCAGACCGAGAGCGAATTGGGCGCGCGTCCTGCCAGCGTCTGCAGCAGGTAACGCAGCGTGAAGCCGGTATCGACAATATCCTCCACCAGGATCACGTCGTCGCCTTCGATGCTCTCGTCCAGATCCTTGGCGATGCGCACCACGCCCGGAGAACCGCTCTTATTAGAGAAACTCGAAATCGCCAGGAAGTCGATCTTCAACGGCACTTCGATGTAGCGCGCCAAGGCGGTGAGGAAGAACACCGAGCCCTTAAGGACGCCGATCAGCGTGATGGTGCGCCCTGCGTAGCGCTGCGAAATCTCCGCCGCGACGGCGCGTATGCGCTGGTCGATCTGTTCCTCCGTGAAGAGAATGCGATCGATGCCGGGAGGGGTCACCGCACCGCTCATGCGGGCACCGGCTTGGCGGCCAGGCCATATTTGAAGATCAGGTTTTCGAAATCCTTCTGGTAGAAGACCTGGATATTCAGGTGCGGATAGAGTTCGCGCAGCAGGCGCACCTTGCGATTCTTACGTGTGACCAGCGATTGCTTCATGGTGGTGAGTTCCACGTAGAGATCGAACTCAGGCATGAAGAAATCCGGCGTGAAGGATTCGAGCACGCTGCCGTCCTGATCGTATTTCACGGGGAAACTGCGCGGCTCGTATTCCCACGCGATGCGATAGAAGTCCAGCAGGTTGGCGAACATCTCCTCACTGGGGTGAGCGAACATTTTACTGCGCAGAGTCACGTTGGCGGGCGGCACCAGGCCGTAGCGCGCCAACTTCAGGCGCATCTGAAATTGCAGTTGCTGCTCGGCCGCCGGCGAAAGCAGGCCGCGCTCCTTCAGCCCCATGGCTGCGACAGTGGCCTCGATCAGGCCCGCCATTTGCTCCGTGGTGAGGGCCTCGGCATTGATTACGAGGTCGAAGAGTTCGGCGCTGGCTTTCGTCTTGCCGAATTTGGCCTTGCGATCGGCGCGATCGGCGGCTTCCAGATCGAGCAGTGCCTGTCGTGCGGCGGGACGTTCCAGGCGACGGTCCAGCATGAGGTTGCCGATGCGCGCGTTCTCGGGCGCCACCACGTGGACGCGCAGCATACCGGGAAAGTGACGGCCCTGCAGTTCGCCGCCTGCCGCGCAGAAAACCAGATGATGCTGGGTGGCGAGGCGGGCCAGCAGTGAAGTCACCAGGCTGGTATACGCTTTATCGGGGATATTCACGTCCGCGCCGAACTCTTCGGCGGCGAGCGCAGCGATGCGCGATTGCGTCAGCAGTTCGTAGCCGAGCCGCTGCGCGCTGAGCCGCGCCACCTCTTCGAAACGGCACCCGGGATGACCCGAAACCGCGATCAGCGCCATGTCACAGCCTCATCATAACGCGGGGCACGCCAGCAGATCGGTATAAATGAAACCATCCACGTTGCGCACCTCACCGCTCTGAATGGCGAGCGGGTGGCGGAACATGGGGCCGGCGTAGACGAAACTATGGAATTCACCATTCTCGCCGCAGGGGTCGGCCGTGGAGGGCAGGTCGGCAAGCAGGGAGCGGTCGAATTCGCGGCCCGCGAAGGATGGGTCGAGCGCGCGCGAATCGATGCAACTGAGACGGGCGCGCAGCCCCGCGTCGATCATGTCGCGCGCCAGAATCGCGGTGGGAATTTCCCAGAGCGGGAAGACGGGCGAAAGTCCGGAGCCGGCAAGTTGACGCTCGCGATAGGCGCGCACGTCTTGCAAATAGAGATCGCCGAAGGCGATGGTGCCGAAGCCTTCGTCTACCGCGCGGCGGCAGGCGGCGGCCATGCGGGCTTCGTAATCGTCGTTGGTACAGGGCCAGGGGAGGGGGATCTGCCACACCGGCAGTCCGATGGACTCGGCTTGGGCTTCGAGCAGTTCGGCACGCACGCCGTGCATGGCGACACGTCCGGCGGCTTCATTCAAGGTGGTGAGCAGGGCGGAGACTTCGATGTTTTGGCGGCGCAGCGCATGCAGAGTCCACGCGCTGTCTTTGCCGGAACTCCAGGCAAGGAGGACTTTTTTCACGGTGCGACGGGCGGGCAGGCGGCGGCGCCTGCCCATTTAAAGACTATGCCGTTTGCAGGGTGCCGACGCGCTCGGAACGCACTACCATGCGGCTGAGCCACGAGTGCAGCCCGAACAACGCGCCGGAGTATAGCAGATCGCTCGCCAGCGTACGGCCATAGAACGGAATGGCGGCGACGTAGCACTGCACGACGCCAGCCAGCGTGTGCGGGTACATGCTGCTGCCCATCAGCCACGCGAAGTTGGTCAGCAGGAAGAACACGAGGCTGCCGCTGAGTACGCCGGCGCCGATTTTGAGCACGTTCTCCGTGCCCCGCAGACGCGTGCCGATGAAAACGTTGATCAGGAACGCGAGGTAGACTAGCGGCGTGGCGGCGGACCATCCGCCGACAAACTGATCGGTCACCGCCATCAGGACCAGCGGCATCGCATAGGCCTGCCAGCCGCGCATCCGGGCGCCGGCGAACAGGCTGATGCTGCCCACGGGCGCGAAATTAGGAAGATGCGGCAGCACCCGCGCCAACGCTCCAAGTATGGTCAGACCGGAGGCCAGAGGCCTCGCCGTGTCATTCTGCATCGATTTCTCCTTGACTCTCTATTATTCCACTATCGCTCCGCCCTGTGGCGGATTGATTCGGCTCCCACAAAGTTTCGGGGGCGCCGGCCGTGTGGCATGCCCAACGGCTCCACACAAAGAGCGCGTCACTCAGACGGTTCAGATAGCGTATGGCCTCGGGCGGCACGCCGGCAATGCGGCTGAGCGCCACCACGATGCGCTCGGCACGCCGGCAGACGGTGCGCCCGATATGCAGTTCGGCCTCGAGGCGGGTGCCGCCGGGCAGCACGAACGAGCGCAGCGGCGGTACATCCTCGTTCATCACGTCCATTTCCTTTTCCAACTGCGCGATCTCCGTGTCGGTGACGCGCGGCTGTCGCGGATGGACGTCCTCAGGAAGTGTGGCTAAAATCGAGCCCAGATTAAACAACTCGTGCTGCACGCGCAGCAGCATGGCACTCAGGATGGCGAACTGCGGTTCCTCCGCGGCAAGCTGATTCACCGTGGCCCGGGCCGCGCCGAGAAAACTATTCAATTCGTCAACGGTGCCGTAGGCCTCGATCCGAAGGCCGTCCTTAGGCACCCGCTGGCCGCCGACAAGTCCGGTGTCGCCACTATCTCCCTGCCGCGTGTAAACGCGGTTGATGGCGAGGCGCGGTTGGTCGAAGGGGTCCTGGCTCATTGTCCTCTCGCGATAATCCATTTCAGGCCGGCGACAAAGTTAAGCTTCGGCGAAGGGAAGCCGAAGATCTCCTCGTAGTCGCGGTTGAAGGCGTTGCGAAGGTTGCCGTACGCGGTCACGCCGTGGCCGAGCGCGTAGTTCAGATTCACGCCGACGTTGGAGAACCCGTTATTCCAAAACAGCCCGTTGCTGGCGCCGTAGTTCGGTTCTTCGAACAACGTGCGGCCGCGGAAGTAACCGCTCAAATCGGCGGTGATTCGGCCCTGGGTAAAGGTGGCCACCACGCTGCCGGAATTCTCCGGACGGCGGGTCAACTGCTGTCCCACCGTGAACGGCAGCGGCGCCTGATTGTTGGACCCGTCGAGGGAAAGGATGCGCGTCTCCAGCAGCGTATATGACCCGGTCACGAAGACCCAGCGCGCCGGACGCAGGCGGGCCGAAAACTCCGCGCCTTGCGCCTGCGAGTTGGCCAGGTTTCCCGACTTGTAGTGGCTCAGCGTGGTCAGCGAGCCGCCCAGCGTCACGATCAGATCGTAGTAGCGGTTGTAGAAGTAAGTGCCGTCCACCGTCAGCAGGTTGCCGAATTTGTGCTCCACACCCGCATCCAGGCTGCGCGTGCGTTCCGGCTTCAATTCCGGGTTATTGGTGAAGGCCAACTCGAAGCCCGAAGGCGGGCGCAGGCCCAACCCGAAGGAACCGTGGAAGCGGGTCCCGCCGCCCGCGACATAGGCTGCCGAGAGCTTGGGATTGATGCGCGAGATGTTGTTCCGCGGAAACGGCGGGCGAGAGAAACCGTCGCCCGGAATGTCCGCGGTGCGGATGAATTCCGCGCGCAGCCCGGCGGAGAGGAAGAGGCGATCCGCGATTTCGTACCGATTCTCGGCGTACACCGCGATTTCACTGCGCTCGATGGGAAAGGTGGAAAAGCCCGCGTCGGTGATGAAGCTGTTCTGCACCCGCTCGTGCGCGCCGGTCACTCCGAAGGACGCGGTATCGTGGCGCGACAGGCTGACAATGGTGCGCGCCTCGCCCTGCCCGCGCTGATCCTTGTTGAAGCTGAAACCGTACTGGCTGGTGAAGCCGCTGTTGTTCTGAAAATAGCTGCCGAACAGTTCCTGGCGCACGCGCGGGGTGAGATCGAGGGAATAGTGCGCGCCGTACTCGGAGAAATTATTGTTGCCGCGGCTGACGGTATCGATGCCGGTGAAGACGCCCTTGGGGTTGGAACCGTATGCGCCCGGCTGCCCCACTTCGTTTGAATCGAAATAGCCGTGCAGCGAGAGGCTCTGCCTTCCGAAGCGCCGGCTGATATTGAGCAGGATGCCTTCGTTGCGATAGTCGTTATTGATCGATAGCCCATTGGTGTCGTAGCGCGTGGCGGAGACCGTCAGGCCGAACCCCGCTACCGAGCCCGTTCCTGTGATGGCGAAGCGGCGTTCACTGTGGCTGCCGCCTTCCGCCAGCAGACTCAATTGCGGGGAGGAGTTGGGACGGCGGGTCACGAAATCGACCACGCCGGAGTTCGCGTAGGAACCGTAGACCGCGGATTGCGCGCCGCGCACCACGTCGATATGGTCCACCGCTTCGCTGGGAATGTGCGCGAAATCGAAGCCCAGCCCGCCACCAAAGCCAATCACCGGCACGCCGTCGATTTGCACCAGATTCAGGTTGGCGTTACCGCCGCGCATAAACAGGCTGGACACTCCGCCCGCCGCGCCCGACTGGTTGAACGCCGCGCCGGGCGTATAGCGCAGCAGGTCCATGGCGAAGGGAAGGTTGGCGGTGCGCACGCGCACGCCGGGAATCACGTCCACACTGGAGGCTTGCAGGGTGGTGGGAATTTCAATCGTGGAACCTACTACTTGCACCGAATCCACGCGCGGCGCGATTTCGAGTTGAATGCTCGCCGCCTTGTCGAGCGCCAGAGTACGGGTGCTGAAGCCTGGCGCGGTGACCACCAGGTTGGTATCCGGACTCTCAGGTATGTCGAGTTGGAACGTGCCATTGGCGGCGGCATTGACCTGCGCCACCACGCCAACGCGGTTTACGGCGGCGACGTGCGCTCCCGCGATCGGCGTCCCGGACGGGTCGAGAATTTTGCCCCTAATCTCAGAAGCGCTCTCAGCGGCGGAGAGGCAGGCGGAAATAGTCAAGAAGCAGGCCAACAGGCCTGCGGCGTTTCGTAGCATGTTTGGCCCCTCCCTCGAGGGCCTTGCTGTAGCGACTCGCCGGCCGGTCTCCTGACTTGCGCCTCGTCAAACTCGCCGGCCTTCCCATTCCCTGTGGAACAGTGGCTTTTTCGGCGACCTCTCCGCGCTTACAGTAGCGGGGCTGTGCTGGATTTTCACCAGCTTCCCGAGCACCAACGAAAACTTCGACTACGTTTCCGAGTGTACACTATTTTCAGAGCGATTCATGCGCATTCCATGCAAGAAACTGGCGGGACCCTGCCTGCTGTTGGCGATGGCCGGCGGCGTATTTCCGGCCAGTGCCGCGGACGCGAAACCGGACAAAAAGAAATCGCTGGCGGCTGTGCAGCGCGCCAGGAAAGCCGAGGAATCCGGGCAGCGTGAAGCTGCGATCAGCGCCTATGGCGAGGCCCTGCAGGCCGACCCCGGCAACGTGGATGCGTGGCGCGCCCGCGGACGCGCCTACCTGGCAACGGGAAACGGGCGTCTCGCGGAGGCCGATTTCGACAAGGCCGTCGAAGTCCAACCCGGCGGCGCCGAGAATTACCTGGCGCGAGCGGAATACTTTTCAGCCATCAAACAGCCGGAGCGCGCCATCCGCGATTACACCGTCGCGTTGAATTTGAAACTGGAGCGCGCCGATGTCTACGCCGGACGCGCCAAGGCCAACACGGCAGCCGCTCACTTCGACCATGCGGAGGAAGATTTCACCCAGGCGATCAAGCTGCGCGGCGATAATTTCGAACACTACCTGGGCCGCGGCATCGCGCGCGCCGAACAGCGCAAGTATCGCGACGCGGTGGAAGATTTCGACTCCTGCATCAGCCACAAACCCGACTACGCGGAATGTTGGACGGAACGCGCGCTCGCCTTCACAGGCTTCGGCGATTTTACTCACGCGCGTACCGATCTCGATCAGGCGCTCAAACTGAAGAGCGATGACGTGCGCTCCTGGCGCGTGCGCGGCGCGGTCCGCGAACGCCTCTCCGATGACCAGGGCGCCATCGCCGACTACACCGAAGCGATCAAGCTCGACCCGAAGGATGCACGCGTCTACATGGCGCGGTCGTCCGTATACGTGCGCCTGAAGATGTTCGCCGAGTCGCTGGAAGACCGTCAGCAGGCGGTTCAACTCGACCCCAAGAATCCCGAAGTGTACGTGGCGCGCGGCGGATCTTATCATTTGCTGGGACAGCACGAGAAGGGCTTCGAGGACCGCACGCGGGCGATCGGACTCTCGCCGGCGTCCCCTCTGGGATGGACGGCGCGCGGTGACGCGTACTTCCTGTTGGAGCGGTGGGACGAAGCATTGGCCGATCTGGATCAGGCCGTGAAACTGGATCCGAAGAATGCCGAGACGCGCCAACTGCGCGCACTGGCGCAAGCGAAGGTGGACGCGAAGATTAATGCGGCGCGCGCCAAGGAACTCGCGCCGGAGACAGGAAATGTGCAGTTGCCCGCGCCTGCCGATTCGGTGCTCGTACCGCCCGTGATTCCCGACCCGAAGGCGGTCGGGTCGCAGCCCGCGAAGAAGCCGGTGACCGCTGCGGCTGTATCGAAATTACCCAAGGTCGTATTGCCGCCGCCACCTGTCAATAAGGCCCCGGCGCCACTACGCATTATTCGGCCTCCCGCTCCCGCGGCGGAGGTCACTCCGAAGCCGGCCATGAGCGCCGCGGAATACAACCAGCAGGGTCGGAGACTGATCGCGGAAGAACACTACGCCGAATCGATCCAGCCCCTTTCCGAGGCCTTGCGGTTGGATTCCACGCTGGCGAGTACCTTCAATGCCCGTGGCTATGCCTACTTCCGCCTCAAAAAATACGCGCAGGCGATCGCCGATTTCGACCAGGCGATCAAGCTCAATCCAGCCTACGCCAACGCCTTCACCAATCGCAGCTCCGCCAGGCGCGCGAACGGTGATAAGGCAGGCGCCGACGCCGACCAGGCGAAGGCCCGCGAGTTTCTCGTCAAGGCAAAGTAGTCAGGACGCCTATTTCACACCCTGCATCATGCGCACCGTGGGCTTAATCAGAATGAACAGCGCCACCGCCGCCAGAATACTGAACGCCGCCACCGCGCCAAACAACGTCGGCAAAGGCATCGAACTGTACACGCTGGCTGCCTGACCCGCCAGCCAGTTGCCGATACTCGTGGAGAGGAACCAGATCCCCATCATGAAACCCGCCGCGCGCTCTGGCGCCAGCTTCGTCATGGAACTCAACCCCACTGGACTCAGGCACAACTCACCGAGCGTCTGCAGGAAGTACGTCACGATCAGCCAGTACGGCCCCACTTTCCCACCCGCCGCCACCGTGTACGCCGCCGGCACCAGAATCAGAAAGGCCAACCCGCCGAACAGTAGTCCCAACGAGAACTTGCCGGGGCTCGACGGTTCGCGCCGCCCCATCGCCAGCCAGATCCACGCGAACACCGGAGCCAGCGTGACCACGAAGACCGGTTGCACGCTCTGAAACCAACTCGCCGGAAAGACGAACCCGAAGATCTGGCAATCCGTGCCGCGGTCCGCAAACAAACTCAAGGAACTCCCCGCCTGCTCGAACGCCGCCCAAAACAACGCCGACGAGACGAACAGTACCAGGATCGCGGCGCTGCGCTTGCGCTCGATCGGCGTCCAATCCCCGAAGAAGATCAGCCATGAGAACACCACCGCGGAAATCCCCAGCAGCAGCCATCCCTGCGCGTTCGACAGCATCGTGGCATCGATCTCCACGATTCCCGTGGTGCTCAGCGCCGCCAGCAGCGCCACTACCGCACCGCCGATTACCAGCGCGCGGATCGCGCTCTTCTTCTCCCGCAAGTCGCGCGCCAGGTCGCCCGTAGACGCCGGATGCAGGCCCGCCGACCCCAGGTGCCGGGACGTCAACAGGTATTGCACGAGCCCGGCCAGCATTGCCAGTCCGGCCACGCCGAAGCCCATACGCCAGCCGTAATGCTCGCCAATCCAACCGCAGATCAACGGCGAAATGAGCGCGCCGATATTGATCCCCATGTAGAAAATGGAGAAGCCAGAATCGCGCCGCGGATCGCCCGGGGCATACAACTGGCCCACGATCGTGCTGACGTTGCCCTTTAGCAATCCCGTGCCGCAAACCAGCAGCACCAGTCCGAGATAGAACGACGCCACCGCCGGCATCACCAGGCAGAACTCTCCCGCCGCGATCAGCACGCCGCCCATCAGCACCGCACGCCGCTGGCCCACCACGCGGTCCGCTACCCAGCCGCCCGCCAGGCACATCAAGTACACCATGGACGCGTACAACCCGTAGACCGCGCCCGCCTTGGAATCGGCGAAACCAAGGCCGCCCTTCGCTACGCTGGTGGTCAGGTAGTAGATCAGGATGGCGCGCATGCCGTAGTAGCTGAAGCGCTCCCACATCTCCGTGAAGAACAGTGTTGCCAGCCCGCGAGGATGGCCGAAAAAACTCTTGTCCGCGCGAATGGCGGCTAGTGTTGCTGCGTGATCTGTGGGTGTCGCCATTGGTTGTCCGGCACCGCCAGTGTAATACGGATGCGTCCCAATGAGGAAAAACCCTGTGCAGTACTATAATTGCGTCTATCATGAGCAAGGGCGTATGATTTCGGACAGAATAGATAGTCCAAAGCTCAAAACTCATAGGGTTTCTTATTACCAGGAAGGTGTTCCTTGCTGCAATTTTTCCAGGATCTGTTTACCCGCCAATACATGCCTCACGGCATGTGTTATTTCTGGGATCCCGCCGTACTATGGCTCAGCGTAATTTCAGATAGCGTAATTGCAGGTTCTTACTACTGCATCCCGTTCCTGCTCTTCTACTTCGCCAAGAGACGCCGCGACGTCGGTTTTCAGGCCATTTTCATTGCCTTCGGCCTCTTCATCCTGGCCTGCGGCACGACTCACCTGTTGGGCGCCGTCACCGTCTGGACGCCAATCTACCGTTTCGAAGGTGTCATCAAAGCCATCACGGCCGTAGCCTCGCTCGCTACCTTCGTCATGCTCGTGCCGATGATGCCGACTCTCATCTCCCTTCCCAGTCCCGCCCAACTGGCCAACGTAAACAAGAACCTCGCCCGCGAAATCGAAGAGCGACGCGCCGCCGAAGAAGAGGTACGCCGCATGAATGAGGAACTGGAGGAGCGCGTCGCCCGCCGCACAGCCGAAAGCCGCGACCTGGAGCATCAACTCCTGCAATCGCAGAAAATGGAGGCCGTGGGCAGGCTCGCCGGCGGAGTCGCGCACGATTTCAACAATCTCCTCACCGTCATCCTGGGCTATACCGAAATGCTGCGCGAGCAGGAGCGGCTCAATCCGTCCGCCCTGGAATACGCCGGCGAAATCACTCACGCGGCCGAACGCGCCTCCTCGCTCACCAATCAGTTGCTCGCGTTCAGCCGCCGCCAGGTCGCCGTACTCCGCGTCGTGGACATGAACGAAATCGTCGAAGGTATCGAGAAAATGCTGCACCGCATCATCGGCGAGGACATTCACCTGGAAGCGCGTCTGGCCGCGCGCCTGCCCGCCGTCAAAGTCGATCCCTCGCACATCGATCAGGTGATCATGAATCTGGCAGTCAATTCGCGCGACGCCATGCCCGAAGGAGGCAAACTGACCATCGAGACCTCCGACGTGGAACTCAATGACGAATATGCAGGCCGTCACATCGGTGTAGCGGCCGGCCGCTATGTGATGCTAGCGGTCAGCGATACCGGCATCGGCATGGACGCAGCTACGCGCAGCCGCATCTTCGAGCCATTCTTTACCACCAAGGAAAAGGGCAAGGGCACGGGCCTCGGGCTCTCCATCGTGTACGGCATCGTCAAGCAAAACGGCGGCGAAATCCTGGTCTACTCGGAACCCGGCCACGGCACCGCGTTCAAGATCTATCTGCCCGCTCTCGACACGGCCGCCGAGTCGCTTGCCCGCCGCGACGCAGACGTCGACACCACGCCCGCCACCGAAACCATCCTCCTCGTGGAAGACGATCCACAAGTTCGCGGACTCACCCGCACGATGCTCGTGCGCCTGGGCTATCGCGTGTTCGAAGCCGACTCAGCGGACCAGGCTCTCGCCATCGCAGCGGACCTCCAAGGCCCGCTCGATTTGTTGCTCACCGATGTGGTGATGCCGCGCGTCAGCGGCACCGACCTGGCCCGTCAGATCCTCGACTCCCGCCCCGGAGTCCGCGTGCTCTACATGTCGGGCTATACGGACAGCGGTGTGATCGATCAGGGCAAGCTGTCGGCCGACACGCCCTTCATCCAAAAGCCCTTCACTGCGGAATCCTTATCCCGCAAACTCCGTGAAGTGTTGAAGTAGTCAGGCGACCTTGTGGGGCAGACTTCAGTCCTTGCACCGACTTCAGTCGGGGCAAGGATTCCCCTACTTCACTTCGAACCACACAGGCATCATGCGCAGAAATCCTCCGCCCAGCCACGCCCGAAACGGCATCCTTCCCACGACCTGTGCGAGCTTGGCTTCCAGCATATCCTCCTGCCCCTTCTTCAAAATTAAATCCAGCAAACTCCGCCGGCCCGGATACACCACCAGCCCCACGCGCTCGCCCGCCGGAATTTTGGCCTTCGCCTTCACCATCTCGATCGCCTTGTCGATGCCGCCGACTTCGTCCACCAACCCCCGCTCCTTCGCCTGCGAACCCAGCCACACGCGCCCCTGCGCCAGCGACTCGATCTCCTCGAACTTGCGGTGCCGCGACTCAGCCACCTTGCCCACGAAATCCCGATAGCTCTCATCGATTCCCGACTTCAATGTCGCCCGCTCGTCGGGCGTCAGCGGCGTGTAATCGGAGTCGATTCCGGCGTGCTTGCCGCGCTGAATGGCATCCTTCGTGATCCCCAATTTCTCGTAGAGGCCGCGCAGGTTCGGCTTCCCGAAGACCACCCCGATCGACCCCGTCAGCGTCCCCGGATACGCCACAATCGGGTCGCCGGTCATCGCCATGAAATATCCGCCCGATGCCGCCGCGCCCGACATCGAAATCACCACCGGCTTCTTCTTGCTCAGCAGATTCATCTGCCGCCACAACTCGTCCGATGCCGTCACTTCGCCTCCCGGCGAATCGATCCGCACCACCACGCCCTTCACCGTCGAATCGTTCTCCACGCGCCGCAACAGTTTATTGAAGCCGTACGACGTCAGGTTGTTCTCCCCGCTCCCGTCGTCGCCCGGACTCCCGCGCACGATGTCGCCCTCGCCCACCACCACCGCAATCTTATTCTTCCCGCTCAGTCCCAGCGATTCCGACGTGATCTTGGCGTACTTGTCCATCGAAAGCTTCGACGGCTCGCCCTTGAAACGTTCCTTCAATTCGCCCCACATCTGGTCTTCGAATCGCAGCTCATCCACCAGTCCCGCCTTCAGCGCTTGCGAGGCCGTGAACGGACCCTGGTCGATGATCGCGCGCACATCCTCGGGCGTGCGTTTGCGTCCCGCCGCGATTCCCGCCACCAGGTTGCCGTACAGATCGTCCACCACGCTGGTCATGACTTCGCGCGTTTCCGGACTCATGTCGGAGCGCGTGAACATGTCGCCGAAGTCTTTATACTTGCCCGCGTGTTCGATCTCGACTTCCACGCCCAGCTTGTCCAGCGTCTTCTTGAAATACATCATTTCGGCGCGCAGACCCTTCACCATCACCGGTTCCGAAGGCCCCAGGTAGATGCGCTCGGCGCCGCACGCCACGTAATACTCGCGCGTCCCCGGTTGCCGCAAATACGCGAATACCGGCTTGCCGGACTTCTTGAACTTCTCGATATCCATGCGCAATTCCTGCAGCTTCGCCCAACTCGCGGAGAGGCCCTCGGGCTGCAGCACCACGGCCTTGATGCGCGTATCCACCGCCGCTTTCTCCAGCGCCGACCATACGCCGATCACGGTCAGCGGCGTGTGGTCGTCGCCCGTCAGTGAAGGCAATTCCATAGGAGGCTTCTCGGGCAGTTCGCCGCTTACGCGCAGTACCAGCACGGAGTTGTTCGCGATCACCGGCGCGCCCTCGCGGAATCTCAGTGCCACCACAAAGAGCAGAATCACCGAGAGGAATACCAGCGCCACTCCGGTTATCAGGCCAATCAGGAACTTCACCATATCACCAGCATAGCCCCCGCCGCCGGTCCCCGCCGTTTCCTGCCGCACAGCGCCGCGCCAATTGTGATCTTGTAAGATCGATAAATGCCGAATCGACGAGACCTGTTCAAACTGGCAGCCTTGCCCGCTGCCCTGCCCTTCGCCTTTCCCATGCTGATGGCCGCGGCCGCCAGCAAAATCCCGAACTCCACCATGGACAAGGCGCAGGCCAAAGTCACCCACGAAACATTTGGCGACCTGCGCATCTATATGGATGGCCGCACCGACCAACTTGGCGCCATGACCTTCGGCAGCCTGATGCTCAAGCCCGGCATGTCGCCGCACCCGCCCCACGAGCACCCCGAAGAGGAAATCATGATCCTCACGGAAGGCTCCGGCGAGATTTCCGTCGAAGGTAAGATCAGCAAGGTCGCCGCCGGTTCCAGCATGTACTGCGCCTCCGGCAAACTGCACGGCATCGTCAACACTGGAAAAACACCGCTGCTATTCTATTTCTTTAAATGGAAGGCGTAAGTCGCGTCAACGGAACCTGCCCTTGATGCGTCAAGGAGTACGTATGAAGCCAGCGATCCTGGGACTCTTCGCGTCCTGCGTTCTGTCCGCGCAAGCTCCCGACCCAACGGTCACGTTCGAAGTAGCGTCCGTCAAGGTATCCACGCCGCCGCCCGCGGCCAATGGCGGCATGCGCATGGCTATGCGCATCGGCTGCACGGGAGGACCCGGATCTTCAAGTCCAGGGCAGTACACCTGCTCCAACGCGAATGTCGGCGTTCTCATTCGCGAAGCCTACAACCTGAAGAACTACCAACTCCCCAACTTCAATGTCAGCGACGGCAACCGCTACGACATTGCCGCCAAGATTCCGGCCGGCTCCAGCAAGGAACAGGTGCGCACGATGCTCCAGAATCTGCTCGCCGAACGCTTCAAGCTGACCTACCACCTCGAGAAGAAAGAGATGCAGGTGTATGATCTGGTGCTAGGCAAGAACGGCGTCAAGATGAAGGTCTCGCCGCCGGAAGAGCCGCCGCCGACCGCCGCTGCCGGAGGCCCTGCCAGTCCTCCCCCACCGCTCGATGGACCCCGGCAAAGCCCGCCCATGGGCCCCGATGGCTTTCCTGTCATGGCAGCCCGGCGCAACTCCAGCTCCATCTCGATGATGGGCAACGGAGGCACCCGCGTGAGCACCAACGACGCCACGATGCAAGCGATCACGATGTTTCTGTCGAATCAACTGGGACGTCCCGTCACTGACAATACCGGCCTCACCGGCAAGTACGACTACGTCCTCACCTTCAGTCGCGAAGGCATGGAAGGCATGGGCGGTCCCTCCATAACCCTTACAGGCGTGGTCGGAGGAGTCGCAGGAGCACCGCCGCCCAGCGACGCACCCACGATCTTCGCCGCCGTTCAGGAACAATTAGGGCTGAAGTTGGAGCAGAAGAAGGGGTCGGTCGACATCTTCATCGTCGATCACGTCGAAAAGAACCCCGTCGAAAACTAG
>JBDTPR010000085.1:0-14295 GCA_039932635.1 Candidatus Solibacter sp. | reverse complement strand
CCCCGCTCCGTCGAGGGCAAGTCCGTCTCCCGCTTCAACGCCCTGCAACACGGCGTCGATGCCGCCTCCATCGCCCTCCCCGGCGAAGACCCCGCCGCCTACCAGGCCCTCGCCGATGCCTACGACGCCCAATACCGGCCCGGCGATCCCACCGGCCGCTTCCTCGTCGACAGCCTGATCCGCGCCGACTGGCAAAAGCAGCGCCTCCAGCGCATCGAATCCGACCTCATCCGCAGAGTGCTCGCCGAAATCCCCGGCGCCACCCTCATCGACGTCATGCTCTCCGACTCCCCCGCCGCCAAACTCCTCGCCCGCATCCAGCGCCAGCTCGCCGCCCATGAGCGAGCCTGGTTCCGAGCCCACCGCGAACTGGTCCGCCTCGCAAGCCAAATTTCGGAAGAGCTCCACCTCGAAGCGCCCCAACAACCCCAAGCCTGCGAATCACCGGAACGAACCCAATCCATCGAGCCGAAAATTGCCCAAGCCTGGCCGCCCACAGACGAAAAGACCGGCAAGCCGGCCTACTTTGTAGGTGGCGACGACTGCTTGCCGGTATAGTACGGATGTCGTAATATGAGGAGCGTATGATCCGTTCCTGCCGGGACAAGGATGCGCAGCGCCTGCTGGAGCGGAAATTCAGCAGGCGCCTCCAGGCGATCGAGAAGTCCGCCCGTGTTCGACTGGAAGTCCTCGACGCCGTGACGTCGCTACATGACCTCGATTTACCGGGATTTTGGTTAGGGGCACTCAAGGGTAATAGGAAGGGACAGTACAGCATTCGGATCAACGACCAATACCGGATCTGTTTCAAGTGGCGAGGGGTGGATGCCCACGACGTGGAGATCGTCGACTATCACTAGAAAGGAATGAGATGGCGATTCAGAAATCAAAACGGCTTCAGCCGCTTCATCCTGGCGAGGTTCTCAAGGAATTGCTCACCGAGACGGGATTGACCGTCAACGCGTTGGCTCTCGCTCTACGAGTCCCCGCAAATCGAATCGGCGGAATCGTCAAGGGGCGGCGAGGTATCACGGGGGACACATCTCTACGATTGGCGCGTTATTTCGGAACGTCCGCTCAGATGTGGATGAACTTGCAGGCGAAATATGACCTCGCAGTTGCCGAGGAAGCCGCAGCTGCCCGGATTCAGGAAGAAGTTCGCCCTCGTGTCGCGGCCTGATAGCGCCTCGCCCGGTTGGTGGGCATTTTTGGCAGGCGTGGCGTCGCGCCTTGTTTAGCAGTCCTTAACTGAACCGTATTGGGACTAGCCTCCCAGCCTATTGGCGCGAGCTGGTCCGCCTGGCAAGCCAAATCTCGGAAGAGATCCACCTCGAAGCGCCCCAAGCCCGGGAAGTACGCCAAGCCTGCCAATCACCGGAACGAACCCAATCCATCGAGCCGAAAACCGCCAAAGCCTGGCCGCCGACAGACGAAAGACCCCCAAGCCGGCTCTCTCATAGGCCACTTACTAACTCAAATCAGATATGATAGGTGCCATCACGAGGGATTCCATGCGCGCTATCGTCCTGTTACTGGCCGCCGCCGCCCTGCAAGCCGCCGACCTGATGCCCCACGATCAGCAGACCGCGCTCGTCATGAAATACTGCGCCGTCTGTCACACCGACGCCGCCCGCAACGGGGGCCTCACGCTCCAACACTTCGACGCCGCGAAACTCGATCCGAGCCTCGCCGCCATGCTGGTCGCCAAGCTCCGCACCGGGGCCATGGGCGCCTCCGGCATCTCGCGTCCCGACGAATCCGTCACGCAAGCCCTCACCGCCGCGCTCGCCGCGGAGTCGGTCGGAGCCAATCGGTGGACCGTCACGAATCAGTCCGCCAGCATCCTCCAGGAATCGTCCCAGGAATCAACAGGGACCAAGTATCGCCTCGTGCTCGAGTGCAACCCCGCCACTCGCGAGGGCGACATCCAGATCTCCTGGGCGCCCAACGCGACCAATGGAACCTTGCACGCTTCGCTGGACGGCAAAGCGCCCGTCCCTTACGCAGTCGAGGGCACCGAGAAGATGGGTAACGGACAGGGCGCTAATGCCCAACGCGCGGCCATCAAGCTCCGCTCCGTGATGCCCGCGCAATCGCTCGCCATCTCGAACATTTTCCCGAACGAGAAGGTGGTCTTCCCCTTCGACACTCTGCCCGAAGGCGCTCGGCAGACCCTGTCCGCCTGCTTCCCCGCGCAATAGCTAGACGCGAGTTACGGCGCCTTCACTGGCGCTCGATACCAGCTTGCAGTATTTAGCGAACACGCCCGTCTTGTAGCGCGGCTCCCGCGCCTGCCACTGACTCAGCCGCCGCACGATCTCTTCGGCCGAAACTTCGAGATCGAGCACGCCGCGCTCGGCATCCACGGTGATCGTGTCGCCTTCCTGCACCACCGCAATGGGACCGCCGTTGAAGGCCTCGGGCGCCACGTGCGCCACCATGAATCCGTGCGTCGCGCCGCTGAATCGCCCGTCGGTGAGCAGCGCGACGGTATCGCTCAAACCCGCGCCCACCAGCGCTCCCGTGACGCCCAGCATCTCGCGCATCCCCGGTCCGCCGCGCGGACCTTCATAGCGGATCACCACCACGTCGTTGGCCTGGATCCTGCCCTCCAGCACCGCCGCCATCGCTTCCTCTTCGCGATCGAAGACGCGCGCCGGTCCGTGGTGCACCTTCTTATCGTGGCCCGCCAGTTTGATCACGCAGCCTTCGGGCGCGAGCGAACCCCTCAGAATCGCGATCCCGCCGCGCGGCTTGAGCGCCTGCGAAAGCGGACGGATCACCTTCTGGTCCGCCGCCTCGCGAGCGTCCGCCGCCTCTTCCGCGAACGTGCGCCCGGTCACCGTCATGGCAGAGCCATCGACGTACTTGCCTTCCAGCAGACGCTGCGCCACCACGCCGATCCCGCCCGCCTTATCGATATCGGCAGCCATGTATTTGCCGCCCGGTTTAATATCCACGAACACCGGAGTGCGCGCCAGCACTGGCTCGAAATCGTCGATCGTCAACGGCAGTTCCGCCTCGCGCGCCATGGCAAGCAGATGCAGCACAGCGTTGGTCGATCCCGCCGTGCCCGCCACGCCCGCGATGGCATTGTCGAACGCCGCCCGCGTACAAATGTCGCGCGGCAGCAGATTCTTGCGTACCGCGTTCAGAATGACCTCGCCGCAACGGAACGCCACGTCGTCCTTGCGCGCATCCACCTGTGGCACGGCAGCCGTACCCATGGGCGAAAGCCCGATCAGTTCCATGACAGTGGCCATCGTGTTAGCCGTGAACTGCCCGCCGCACGCGCCCGCGCCCGGGCACGCATGGTTTTCGATATCCAGCAGGTCCTCGTCGCTGAGTTTGCCGCGCGCGTTGGCGCCCACGGCTTCGAACACATCCTGAATCGTGATGTCGCAACCCTTGTGCTTGCCGGGCATGATGGTGCCGCCGTACAGCACCACTCCCGGAACATTCAGCCGCAGCAGCGCCATCGCCGCGGCCGGAATCGTTTTGTCACAGGCCACCAGCGCCACGATGCCGTCGAACATATGGCCGCGCTCCATCAGCTCGATGGAGTCGGCGATCACTTCGCGGCTCACCAGGCTGGCCTTCATGCCCTCGGTGCCCATGGTGACGCCATCGCTGATCGCGATGGTATTGAACTCCATGGGAGTGCCGCCGGCGGCGCGGACGCCTTCCTTCACCTTCACGGCCAGTTCCCGCAGATTGTAGTTGCAGGGCATGGTCTCGATCCACGTATTGGCGATGCCGATGATGGGCTTCTTAAGGTCCTCGTCGGTGAATCCGATGGCCTTCAGCATGGCTCGCGCCGGCGCGCGGTCTCGTCCCTGGGTGATGGTGTGGCTCTGTAGTTTCATAGCGGCGACTTTAGTGTATCAAGCTGTGTACCAAACGAGCCCGCCTTTAGCCTTGTAACCGGTCCCCGCCGGAGTTACACTCGGGCCATGAGAGAATGCGTAGTTTCCGCTCTGGTTCTCTTGTGCTGGCTGCCGGCGTCTTCCCAGACCCGTCCGTCCGGCTGGATTGTCATACAGGACGCCAAGGCCATCTGCAAGATCGCCGTCCCGCCCGAGTGGGCGTCATTCGGGAACAACAATGGCGCGGCGGTTTTCCGGGACGCCACCACTGGCATCGCCGTGGTGACCGCGCAGCCGGGCCAGGAGTTCAAGCCGCTGAGCCCCGCGATCCTGAAGACCATTAACGTTCCGAAGGAGAAAATGTTCGAGAACACACCGACGCGCATTTTCTACCAGGATCGGACATCGCATAGCCGCGAGGAGACCAGCGCCTACAGTTCCAGCGTGCCGGCGAAGGACGGCACGTGCAGTTGCCACGTGGTGGTGCAGCCTTCGGTGGAAGAGGAAGTCGCGAAGAAGATCGCCCTGAGCCTGGCTCCGGTGGAGGATAAGACTTAGACAAATATTCGGCCGAACACCTTAACAAAACCGTGGTTATTGGCGTCTAAGTTTCATCTCAACGCCTGAGGAGGGTAACCATGGCGCGCGCCTGGGTAAGTACCGCCAGTACCTGCTGCATTCTCTTATGTGGTGCCGTATTCGGTCAAACCACTGAATCCAAACCGAAATTTGACGTGGCCGATATCCACGCCAGTCCCGCCACCAACCAGCCTTTTGTCCGCGGACCGTTTTACACCAACGGCCGCTTCGAACTCCGCTTCGCCAGCATGCTCGATCTGGTCCGCATCGCATACGGCGTTGACCCCGAAAAAGTGTTAGGCGGGCCCAGTTGGCTGGAGTTCGATCGCTTCGATGTCTTCGCGATGGCTCCCGCCGGTTCCACCAACGAATCGCGCAAGCAGATGCTCAAGGAACTGCTGGCCGACCGTTTCAAGCTCGAGACCCACACGGACAGCAAGCCGATCGCGGCGTGGGCGCTGAAGGCGCCGAAGAAGCCTCTACTGAAAGAACCAGACGGCAAGTCCGCCGCGGGCTGCAACTTCACCGTGGAGAACAATGGCCCCCAGCCCGACCCCGCCAATCGCCCACTGCCTGTAATTGTTTACACGTGTCACCAGACCACGATGGAGACTTTCGCCGCCGGTATGCCGGACATGCCGGCCGCCGGACAGTACCTGAACAATCGCCTGGTGGCGGACCAGACCGGGATACAGGGTGCGTTCGACTTCACCATTCGCTTCACTCCGAAGGTGCCCTCCGGCTTCAACGTCACGGGAGAGAGCATCCCCTTGCCCGACGCACTGGAAAAGCAACTCGGGCTCAAGATGGAGCAGGCGTCAGTATCCATGCCGGTGGTGGTTGTCGACAAGGTGAATCAGAAACCCACCGAGAACTCGCCCGAAGCGCTGAAAAGCTTCCCTCCGCCTCCTACCGAGTTCGACGTGGCCGAGATCCGTCCCGCCAAGCCCGCAAGCCCCGGCGCCAATCAACGGGCCGAGGTCAAGAACGGCCGCATCTACATTCCGGGCATCACGCTCAAAAACCTGATCTCTATCGCTTATAACATTCAGGGGAACGCCGACGAGCTGTTCATCGGCGCCCCGAAGTGGCTCGACTCGGAGCGCTTCGACCTCATCGCCAAAACGCCCGCCGGTGTGGCCATCGGCGACCTGACGCCTTCACGCGCCGGCATCTCCGTCAATATCGACGCGTTGCAGCCCATGTTCCGCTCCCTGCTGATCGAGCGCTTCAAACTGGCGGCGCACATGGAAGATCGCCCGGTACCGACCTACACCCTGGTGGCCAACAAGCCCAAACTGAAAAAGGCCGAAGCCGGCTCGCGCACCAAGTGGAGCGAGGGCGCCGCGCCAGATTCCAAGGACAGCAAGAATGCCAACCCGACGCTCGGCCGCCTCGTGACCTGCCAGAATCTCACCATGAAGCAGTTCTCGGAGTTGCTTCCCAGCATCGCCCCGGGCTATCTCCACACCATAGTGACCGACGCTACCGGGCTCGAAGGCGGTTTCGATTTCGTCTTCAGCTTCAGCCCGGCCGGCGTGCTGCAGCAGGGCGGAGGCAGCGGAGGAGGCGATAGCGCGGTCTCCGAAGCGTCCGTGCCCAGCGGTGCGCTGTCCCTGTTCGATGCCCTCAACCGGCAACTCGGACTCAAGCTCGAGATGGTGAAGCGCCCCATGCCGGCCCTGGTGATCGAACACGTGGAGCAGAAACCCACCGACAATTAGACCGCGGATTTCTCAGCTGCGCGGGACGGATACGGCGTGCTTGATGAGGACGCGCGTCTTGCGAGGATGATTGGGCGGGATGCCGCGGCTGGCCTCGAAGCGATTCTCGCCGCGCAGCCACTCGGAAAGCGGCCGCTCGCCAATGCGGATCTGGGCGCGGCGCAGCATGGTGCTGAGGAAGCGGACCTCGGCAATCAGGTTCCGCTCGGGATGCCCCCTGGCCTCGCGCTTCACCGCGATCTGCTTGCCGCTAACCCAGAGGAGTCCCCACTTGGGAGGCAGATCCTTGATCTGGATCACTTCCGACGGGCAAAGATAATAGCGGCGGCGGCCCATGCCTGTACGGGGATTGCGACGCACCGGCTTATCGGCGTCGCGCAGGAAATCTGCGCGGGTCAGCTTACACTCGATCAGCACGGAATCGGCCGTGCCGGCCCAGCCGATTACGTCCGGATTTTCATCGCACGCGGTGGCAAACTCGTACAACACCGTGGAGCATTGCCGGCTTAACCACCGCACGCCCATCGCGACCAGAGTGTTGTGCTGCACGTCGCAAACATTGTAGCCTGTGGGGCAGGATGGCATCCTGCGCGCCGGTTGGTTACCGGCGCTTCCGGGGGCCTGTTCCCCAATTCAGCCATGGCGACTGCCTGGATTTTTCTACAATGCAGTATGGCTCTTATATCGATTGCCGCTCTTGTGCTGCTCTCCGGAGTTAAGTTTCTGGCGGCGCAGCAGCCAGCGGCTCCCCCCGCGCCCAGTGCCACCGCCATACGGGAGAGCTACACCAAGTTCGAATACCGCGTACCCGCGCGCGATGGCGTCCTGCTCTTCGTCTCGGTCTACGTGCCCAAGGATGTGATTAGCGACGGCCGCACCTACCCCGTGATGATGAGCCGCACGCCATACAGCGTCGCACCGTATGGGTTGGAGTTATACCGCGCCACCCTGGGACCATCGGAGCTCTTCTCCAAAGAGAAGTTCATCTTTGTCTACGCGGACGTGCGCGGCCGGTACATGAGCGGGGGCCGGCCCACCCAACTGCAGCCGCACGTGCCGGGCAAGGCAGCGAACGCCACCGACGAGAGCACCGATACGTACGACACCATCGAGTGGCTGATCCATCATGTGCCGGGCTGTGAGCCGCGCGTTGGGCTGTGGGGCATCTCGCAACCCGGTTTCTATGCCAGCGCCGGCATGATCGACGCACATCCGGCCTTGCTGGCGGTCTCACCGCAAGCCCCGGTCACAGACTATTACCTTGGCGACGACGACTATCACAATGGCGCCTTCATGCTGGCGGCCAACTTCGGTTTCTATCAGAGCTTTCGTCCGCGCGTGGGCGATCCCGCGCCGCCGGAGACCGCTGCGCCGCGCACGGCCATTAATACGCTGGACGGCTATCAGTTCTTTCTCGATATGGGATCGCTCGCAAATGGCGATGAGAAATACTTTAAGCACTCCAACCCCTTCTGGACCGAAGTCATCACTAACACTTCGTATAACTCTTTCTGGCAGGCGCGCTCTATTTGGAAGCATCTGAAAGATATCAAGCCGGCGGTGATGACCGTGGGCGGCTGGTTCGACGCGGAGGATCCGGTGGGTCCGCTGCGTACCTTTGAGGCAGTCCAGACCCACAATCCGCCGGCGACCAATATGCTGGTGATGGGCCCCTGGACGCACGGCGGTTTCGCGCGCGGCGATGGCGACCGGGTGGGCAATGTGCAGTTCTATTCCAAGACCGCGCTATATTACCGCGAGAACATCGAGTTTCCCTTCTTTCTTCACGCGCTGAAAGCGAAGGGCAGCAGCAAACTACCGAAGGCATGGGTCTTCGAGACTGGCGCGAACCAGTGGCGGAAGTTCGACGCATGGCCGCCGCGCGGCACCACCGTGGACTACTTCCCCACAGAGAAGGGAGTGCTGTCCACCGGGCGCCCTGCCCAAGAGCGGCACGACGAGTATGTGTCGGACCCTGCGCGTCCCGTACCCTATTCGGCGTCACTCTCGCTGCGCATGCGGGGAGACTACATGACGGACGACCAGCGCTTTGCCGCAACGCGGACCGATGTGCTGGTGTATAAGACCGCGGTGCTGGACCACGATGTTTCCGTGTTCGGCCCGATACCGGTGGAGTTAAAAGTGTCCACGTCCTCCACCGATTCGGATTTCGTGGTGAAGCTGATCGACGTGTACCCCGAGAACGCCGAGGTGCCCGCGAACAGCGGCTACCAACAACTGGTGCGCGGCGAACCGTTCCGCGGCAAGTATCGCAAGAGCTTCGAGACGCCTGTGGCATTCGAGCCTGGGAAGCCGGATCGGATCGTATTTGCGTTGCCCGATGTGGCGCACACGTTCCGCGCAGGGCATCGCATCATGGTGCAGGTCCAAAGCTCGTGGTTCCCGCTGACGGATCGCAATCCGCAGAAGTTCCTGGATATTCCCAATGCCCGCCCGGAGGACTTCGTGAAGGCTACCGAACGTCTATTCACCGGTGGCGCGGAGGCGACCCGAATCCGCCTGCCCGTGGTGGAGTAAGGGCTCGAAATGCGTCGCCCCCGCAAGCCTCGACATTGACTTTCTTCGACGGTTCTGCTTCAATCCAAGACAATATCAAAACAGCCTGCGTCCAAGCAGACGCGGACAAATGTAACGTAAGTTGGCTATTGGGTAACGGATTAGCAATGGTTAATTCTGACGTCTGTCTGCATTCGGGCCGGAGTGTCTATCTCTGGCCGGACCAAGGCGAACCTCCCTCTGCCGCTTTCAAATCAAATCTTTACACATTGCTTCTGTAACACCGCCGGACCGGTGACGGCCGTTCCGGCAATGGGGTTTTTGTTCCGCGAGTCCTTTGGGAGGGATCTAAAAATGAAGTTCGATCGACGCCGCATGCTTGAGGCTTACCTGCCTCTGCTTCTTTTGCTTTGCCTACCAGCGCTGAGCCTGGCTCAGACCAGCACCGTGCTCTCCGGCACGGTCACCGACCCTTCCGACGCCGCCGTTCCCGGCGCCGTTGTGACGCTTACGAATAAGACCACCGGCGTCCTTCGTACCGATAAGTCCGACGATACCGGCGCCTTCATCTTTCCGCAGCTACAACCGGGCCTATACGATCTGAAGGCGGAAAAGCAAGGGTTCAAGGCCATCGTCAGCCAGTCGATCGACGTCCTCGTCAACACTTCTTCGAACATCGCCCTTCGCTTCAAAGAGGTCGGCGCGGTTACCGAAACGGTACAGGTCAGCGCCGAGGCGACCGCTGTCAACACCGTTGACGCCACCATCGGCATCGCTTTCAACGCGACCCAGGTTCGCGATCTGCCGCTCAACGCGCGCAACGTAGTCGGCCTTCTCTCGCTCCAACCGGGCGTGACCGCCGGCGGCTCCGTGAACGGCGGCCGCTTCGATCAGGCCAACGTCACCCTCGATGGCGTAGACGTGAACGATCAGGATCAGTACGGCGGCGACTCCCGTTCCGGCAACGCGTTCTTCAGCGTCCTGCGCGTGACGCCAGACTCCCTGCAGGAATTCCGCGTCACCACCACCAACGCCAATGCCGACCAGGGTAGATCGTCCGGCGCCCAGATCGCCCTCGTCACCAAATCCGGTGGCAACCAGTTCCACGGTTCGCTCTACGAATACCACCGCAACACGCTCACCAGCGCCAACGACTGGTTCAGCAACAAGGCAGGAGTACAGCGCCCGCAACTCATCCGCAACAATTTCGGCGGCTCCGTCGGCGGGCCCATCAAGAAGGACAAGCTGTTCTTCTTTTTCAACTACGAGGGCTTCCGTGAGGCCAAGGGCTCCGTGGTGGTCAACCAGATCCCGCTCGCAACCCTGGGGCAGGGAACGGTCCGCTATTTCTCCGCGAACGGCGCAAGCGACCCCACCTGTCCCGCTGGTACGCCCTCCGGCGTCACCTGCCTCACCCGCCAGCAGATCAGCCAGAGCTACGCCACCGCCAACCGCGTGGACCCGGGTACCAATTCGACGGGGCTGGCGATTCTTGCGGCCGCCGCGGCGAAGTACACGCCGAACGATACCACCGTGGGAGATGGCCTGAACACTTCGGGCATCCGCTTCAACTCGTCCGCGCCGGTGAAGCAATCCACCGCCGCCGCCAAGATCGACTACCTGTTGAACTCGAAACACAGCCTCTACGTGCGCTTCAATTATCAGAACGATATTTCTCTCGGCACCTCGCGTTTCCCGGACACTCCCCAGGTGACCACGTGGGCGCACCCGCGCGGACTCTCCGCCGGCGATACGTGGACCGTGACCCCGAATATCGTGAACTCGTTCCGCTACGGAATTACGCGCGACGCGATTACCACCGGTGGAGACTCGGACCAGAATTCCGTTAACTTCCGCTTCATCTTCCAGCCGCTCAACTACAGCCGCGGCCGTATCCGCACCACTCCCGTGCACAACTTCGTTGACGACATCTCGATCAACAAAGGCAGGCACACGCTGCAGGCCGGCATCAATTTCCGGTTGATCACGAATTCACGCAACGCCTTCACCTCTTCGTACGACTCGCTGGTCACCAACCCGTCTTTCTATGAAGGCTCGGGAGATTCCGTGACGCTGGATGCGGCCGGCAATAACATCTTTCCGAACCTGGCGTCGCGGTCCGCGACCAATGCGCGCGACGCGATCACCGCCATCGTCGGGCGGCTTAGCCAGTACGGCGCGAGCCTTGTCTACGACCGGGCCGGAAAAGTTCAAGCCAACGGAACGGGCGTGGCGCGCAAGTTCAAGACCAACGAGTACGAAGGCTACTTCCAGGACTCGTGGCGTGTGACCACCAAACTCACGCTGACGGGCGGCTTGCGCTGGTCCACCGGAACCCCTGTTTATGAAGCCGACGGCTACCAGGTTTCTCCCACTCAAGGCCTCGGCGATTACTTCGACAAACGCGTGGCCGGCTCCGCCGCCGGTACACCCTACAACAATCTCATCACCCTGGACTACTCGGGGAAGGCCAACAACAAGCCCGGCTTCTATTCGCAGGATTGGAACAACTTTGCTCCGTCCGGCTCGGTGGCATGGCAGTTCGCGAAAAAGATGGTCCTGCGCGGCGGCTACCGACTGACTTACGATCGCATCGGCAGCGCCCTTGCTGTGAACTTCGATGCGCTCAATTCGATCGGCTTCACATCGGCCGCGAGCATCTCCGCCAATACCTTCAACCTCACCACCAACCTGGCGCCGCTGCTCACCGGCCTCAGTCAGGACGTTCGAGGCCTGCCGAAACTGATCATCCCCCCCTCCCTGGCGTTCCCTGCCGGCCAGCCTGCGGATTCCAGCCGGCGCATCGAGCGTTCGCTGGACGATCGCCTGACCACGCCGTACAACCACTCGTTCAACCTCAGCCTGGGCCGCGATTTGGGGAGAGGCTTCTCCATCGAAGCATCCTACGTGGGGCGCATCGCACGCAATTTGCTGATCGCCCGCGACGTGATGACCCCCAACAATATCACCGACCCGAAATCGGGCGTGAACTGGTACACCGCCATTCGCCAGTTGATCGATCTGCGCGATAAGGTGACGCCGGTCACCTCCGTGGCCGCCATGCCCTTCTTCGAAAACCTCCTGCCTAAACTCGCAGGCAGCGCCACCTTCCTCGGCCAGACGGTCAACCTCACCGCCACCCAGGCCGCCTACCGCCGCATCGCCCGCACCGTTGTGGGGGGCCAGAACACCACCGATTACACTACCGTGCAGGACCTCTGGGATTTCCGTGGCGCGGGCACCGCCCCCGTCTTCTACCAACCCCAGTATGGCGCCCTGTCGGTGTTCTCCACGCTCGGCACGTCGGACTACAATTCCGCGCAGTTCACGGTCCGCAAGCGCCTTGAGAAAGGCTTCTCGTTCGACTTCAATTACACCGCGGGCCACTCGCTGGACACGGCGTCCGGCGCGCAGAACGGCACAAATTTCGGCGGGCCGTTTGTCGAGAATCCGTTCAACCTCAACGAAAACCGCGGCAACTCGAACTTCGATATCCGCCACGTCGTGAACATGAACTACCTCTACGAACTTCCCTTCGGAAAAGGCAAGATGCTGCTGCCGGACATGCATGGCGTCGGACAGGCGATCCTCGGCGGATGGTCCACCACCGGCATCTTCCGTTGGGCCTCCGGACTGCCTGCTGGCCAGCCTTTCGATTCCAGCCAGTGGGCCACCAACTTCAACGTTCAATCCAATGCCGTCGCCATTCGGGAATTGGTAGCAACCCCCACACGTACCGGAGATCCGAACCTGTTCAGTGATCCGACCTACGCCTACAACAGCTACCGCAATGCCTATCCGGGCGAATTCGGCAACCGCAACGTGCTGCGCTACCCCAGCTCGATCAGCCTGGACATGGGCCTTTACAAGACCTTCTCCATCGTCGAACGGCTCAGGGCTACGCTTCGCGCTGAAGCCTTCAACGTGAGCAACACGCAACGCTTCAGCGGGATTTCGAGCTTTGGCCTGGTGCGCGATCCGTTCACTTCGCAAACCCCCGGCGGCACGCCTCCGGCTCCGCCTTCCACGTTCGGCAAGTTCACCGGCATCCAGGGAACTCCGCGCGTTTTCCAGTTCGCTCTTCGCCTGGATTTCTAACCCGCACACTCACCCAGTAAGTAACTACGGGCGGCCCCTTCGATCTCGAAGGGCCGCCCGTTCTCTTCCGCCCCGCTCTCTTTAGCCCAGCGCGCCGTAGAACTTCCAACTGGTCCGATAATCGCGCGTGACCTTCTGGCCGTTCAAGGCGAGCCTCACCATTTCCACCGGCATATTTCCCTCGCGGTACATGGCGTCGTGAAATGCGCGATTGGTCATCTTCCCGGAGACGACCAGTTCCTTATGCAGTGCATAAAACTGGAGCGCTCCCAGCATGTACGCGCATTGATAGATGGGCGGGTAAGAGCCATTGAAAGAGCGCCGCACTTCCGCCTCCGCGTTGGCGTGTTCGAAGCCCACTCGCGCCACCAGGAATTGCACGCATTCCACCGGAGTCATTTTGCGCAGATGGAAGCTCAGCGAGAAGATGATGCGGGCGCACCGGTGCATCCTCCACACCAGCGCTCCAATGCGCTGTTCGGGCGTGCGCGTGAAGCCCAGGTCCCACAGCAGCATCTCCCAATAGAATGCCATCCCTTCGGTCCAGAATGGCGTGCTGAAGATGCTCCGGTACGTCCGGTAGCGCTGCGTCATGTAGCCCTGCATGTGATGTCCCGGGATGAGCTCGTGGAAGACCGTGGCGCGCGCGAAATACATGTTATTGCCGCGCATGCTTTCGAGGCGCTCCTGCAAGCTCATGCTACTGGCCGGCGAGGAAACCTGAATCACCGATCCGCCCAGGAAGAAGGGCGAGACCAGTTGCTGTTGCGGCGTCAGCGCCTCCGCCCAGTAGTCTTCCTTCAGGAACGGCGGCAGCGTGACGAGTTCGTGCTTCTCCAGGAACTCCACGGCCTCATGCGCCAGGTCGCGCACGAGGTAGATCATCTGTCCCGGTTCCACGTACTTGTTCTTGACCGCGTCGAGCGCTTTCTTCCAGTCGGCGCCGAAGCCCATCTCATTCGACGCGCGCAGCATCTCCTTGTCGCACCACGCGAACTCTTTGTTGGCCAGCGCAACCAACTCGTCGGGCGTATACGGAATCATTGCGGTCTGCAACGCGTCCATCAAAACATCGTTGCCCGCCGGACCAACGCCCGAGAGTTCCTCATTGCTGCCCATCGCAGCCCCGCTACGCGCCCCGCCCCGTGCGGCCGTAGTCTCGCCGCCGCCTCCTCGCCCGCCGCCATTTCCGCCGCGGCCGCCGCCACCGCGTCCACCGCCCGCCGCGCCCGTATCGAGAGGACCAGGTATGCCGGACGCCGTGTGCAGCAGCTGGGCATGCGCGTCCAGTGCCTCATCGGCCTTCTCATATTCCACATCGACCCACCAGGCGAATTTGGGGTCGTACAGATCGTAAAAGCTGAACCATGTCCGCAGCGACGCGCGTAGTTGGCTGAGACGTGTGGCCGCGCGCCCCAGCACCGCCGCGCCCGCCTTGGATGACGAAACCGAACCCTTCGCTGCCGACAGGTCGGCCGTCAACTTCGCCAGGGCTGCCGCGCATTTCGGAG
>JBDTPR010000084.1:0-14365 GCA_039932635.1 Candidatus Solibacter sp. | reverse complement strand
GTATGGTGTCGTAGAAACCGATGTAGGTGGCGGGGTTCGAACGGCTGTTGCGCCCGATCGCCGACTGGTCGATGCTCACCACCTTGTGCACATGCTCGATGCCATCCACGGCATCGTGCGCCCCCGGCAGGGTGCGCGTGTCCACCAGCCGCTTCCACAGCGCCTGATACAAAATGTCGTTGACCAGCGTGCTCTTGCCTGAGCCCGACGCGCCGGTGATCGCGATCATCGTGCCCAGCGGAAAACTCACATCGACATTTTGCAGATTGTTCTCTCGCGCTCCGCGCACCGTCAGCAGTTTGCCGCTGCCCTGCCTTCGCCGCGACGGCGTTTCGATGCCGCGTCGTCCCGACAGGTACTGGCCCGTCGGCGACGCCTTGCAGGCCAGCACATCGGCGATCGTGCCCTGCACCACTACCTGTCCGCCATGCACGCCCGGACCCGGTCCCATCTCCACCACATGGTCGGCCGCGCGTATGGTGTCTTCGTCGTGCTCCACTACGATCACTGTGTTGCCGATATCGCGCAGGCTTTCCAGCGTGGCGATCATCTTCACGTTGTCCTTGGGATGCAGGCCGATGCTGGGCTCGTCGAGCACGTAGAGCATGCCCATCAGTCCCGAGCCGATTTGCGTGGACAGGCGTATGCGCTGCGCCTCGCCGCCGGAGAGCGTCCCTGAGCGACGGTTGAAGCTCAGGTAATCGAGGCCAATGCCGCGCAACAATTGCAGTCTCGCGCGGATCTCGCCCAGCACCTGCTTCCCCGCATCCGCTCCGCGCCCTGCCAGTTTCAAGCCGCCCAGAAACGCGTGCAACTCGTCGAAATGAAACTGCCCGACATCGTAAATGCTCTTGCCTTCGATGGTGAACAGCAGGCGCGTGGCACGCACGCGCGCTCCTTTGCAGTCGGGACAGGTGTGCTCCACCATCACCTTGTCGAGCCAAGCCTCCATCCCGGAACTGGCCTCGCCGCGCTGCCGGTACCGGCGGTAGTGCCGCTCGATGCGCCGCGCGATTCCGCCGAAGCCCACCGGCTTTCCGCTCGCATCCTCGCGCTTCACCTTCGCCTCAGGCGGCATCTTCATCGCCACCTTGCGATTCTCCAGGCCATACAGAATCGTGTTGCGCACCGTCTCCGGCAGCTTCTCCCACGGCGTGTCCAGCGAGAAGCCCAGCAGTTTGGCCAGGCTGTACATCACGCGCCCGTCCCAGGTATCGGGATTGTACTTGAAGGCCTCCTTCACGAAACAGCCGCCCACAATGCTGCGCCGCGGATCGGGCACCAGCAATTCCCGATGGGTCAGCTTGTGGACTCCGAGGCCGCCGCACGTGCGGCAGGCGCTCTCGGGATTATTGAACATGAAGTACTCGGGTTGAATGTCGCCGTATACGAAGTGGTGCGTCTTGCTGCAGAGTCCCTTGTAGAAGCGCTCGGCCTCCGCCTTCCCCGCCCCTTTCACGATGTGCGCCTGCAGCAGTCCGTCGCCCACCAGCAGCGTGGCCGCGATCCCCGCCTTAATCGCTTTCTCGTGTTTGCGGCCCACCAGGAAGCGATCCACCACCGCGTCCATGTGCGTCACCGCGTCATCGATTTCGACCTCGGCGGAAATGTCCACCGTCCTGCCATCGATGATCAATATGCGGCAGCCCTTCTTCCGCACCTCGGTCAACACGAAATCCAGTTCTTCGCCGTATTGCTTGAACACCGGCGCGCGCAGTTCGATTTCCGTTCCCTCGGGCAGGCCGAGAATCGCCTCCAGAATCTGGCTCGCGGTACGGCTCGGCGTCACCTCTCCGGTGCGCGGACAGTGCGTCACACCGATCGTCGAGAAGAGCAGATTCAAGTAGCTCGCGATATCGGTCATGGTGCCGACCGTGGAGCGCGGATTGTTCGCGATGGTCTTCTGCTCGATCGAAATCACCGGCGAAAGGCCGTACACGAAATCCACATCGGGCTTCGCAACCTGCGCGACGAAGCGCTTGGCATACGTGGACAGCGATTCCATGTAGCGCCGCTGCCCCTCGGCATAAATCGTGTCGAACGCCAGGCTCGATTTTCCCGACCCCGAGAGCCCCGTCACCACGACGAGTTTGTCGCGCGGTATCTCCACATTGACGTTCTTGAGATTGTGGACGCGCGCCCCGTGCACGGCGATTGTTGTGCGCGCCGCCGCCCGGTTGGTCTTAGAACTCATCGGGCTCGTCTCCCAAGTGGACAAAGGCCATTTCCTGCACCATTATGTTGCTCATTTTCGTCAGCTGCACAGGTGTGGATACCTTGCCGATCAAGCCGCGGTCGGAGAGGTATTCGCATGCCGTAATCACGCCCTCCACGTTGAAGTTGCGCTTGAAGTGCGCCTCGATCTCAGTAGCGGACCGCGCCTCGCCCACCTCTTTCAGGTGCTCCAGCAGCGGTTCGAAGAGGGTTGCGGTACGCTCCACCAAGTACCGATCGATGGCGGCCAGCGCGGTCTCCACGGCTTTGCGCGTCTTCTTCGCGTTTAGCATCCCGGTGTAGATGGTGATGAAGAATTCGGGGTTCAACTTCATCGCCTGCGGAATCACTTCGCGATCTGCCAGGAGGCGCGCTCCAATCACTTCGATCCTCGCCAGCGGCGTCGCCGCATAGAGAATCCACAGCGCGGAGTAATCCAGATCGCCGCGCGTCACCAGCCATTTGTGCGCCTTATCGATGCAGCTTAGCGCGTAAGCGGCCGCGCCCAATAATTGGAGCCGGCTGTCGCGCTCGCCGATCCCCTGCAGCCGGCTGCACAACGCTTCGATGGTGGCATCGTGCGTGTAGAGCAGGCGCCCTTTGGCCAGCATCGAATGCATGAACGAATTGCGCGGCGCCCCTTCGACGATCTTGCGGTACTCCGCGCGCGGCAGCAGGAACGCGTGGACGTTCAAGCCGTCCGCGTAGAGAGCCACACTGCTACGATCCAGCTTCTTATCGTCGATGGTGATCAGCGCCAGATCGATGTCCGATTTCTCCCACACCGCATCGTGCGACAGGCTCCCGCACAGGATCGCCGCCAGAATAGAGCGGTCGCGCCGCACCTGCAAAATCAGTTCGTCCAGCGCGGCGGCGAACTTCTTCTGGATGGCTTCGGCGGTAGGAATAGGCCCTCTCAATGCAGGCCAGCGTATCGTTTCCCATGGGCCAGTGTCAATTGGATCAGCAGGCAGAGAGTCTCATTGCGCCTTTGCAATTTCCACGGCGAATGTGTACGTATCGCCGAACATATTGGAACGGAACACCACCCATTTCTGATCGGGCGTGAAACTCACATTCGGCTCCAGCCGGTAATTGTGCTTCGCCATATTCACCAACTTCTCGGCACGCAGCACGCCGGGCTGGACGAAACCGGGCTCATTCATCTCGCCTTGAAACACGATGGCTTCCGGACGGAAAAGATAAATCCACTGCCCGTTTTTCGCCCTCGCGACCTGCCCGGGGTCGCCGCCATCACCGCACATCAGCTTCCCATCCGTGGTCACGTTGAAGTGGATGGACCACTCGTCGCGCTGCAGATGATATTGCGTGCGCACGGCGGTATCGACGCGATAGCCCGCCAGCCAGAAGTCCTCGCCGCGCGGAGTTTGCAGGTCGTACCAGATGGTCATGCCGTCGTGGCTCCAGAACTCGTGCCCGAAAATCTCGCCAGCCATAGTGCGCGTGTGCACTTTCACGATCTTCGAGCCGTCGCTCTGAATGGTCCAGATGCGATCCACCTTATGCCAGGGACCCTCATGGCAGAACATCAACAGCTTCGGATCGGTCGGCGAGAACTCGAGGTGATTCAACCAGTCGTTGGCGCGATGGATCACCTTCACTTCACCGTTCGAAGTGTTGATTGTGAACAAGGCCATGGGCAATCGCGATGCCCAGCGCTGCTCCATCATCTGCCCCTTATTCAGCGCCTGCTCCAGCGGGTGTCCCTGCCCGGCCGTAGCGGGCGCAGCCGTTGCTGCGGGCGCCTGCGTGGGAGGCGGATTGCGTCCCGCGAAATCCTGCCCGTCGCCTTCGATGTACGTGCCCGCCATCAGCGTCTCGTCGGCATTCACCGTGGCCACCGATCCGCGCCGCGGCAACTGCGCGATCCTGCGCGTTTCCAACGTATCCACGTTGGTGGAAAATAGCTCGTCGCCTTTCCGATAGTAGACGTTCTGCGTCTTCCGGCCGGTGACGATCACGGTCACCTTGCCGGTCACCACTGCCTTGGCGACGTGCGACTGCAAATCGAGCGTGTGGATTCCGTCCGGCGTGGTGTACACCATCTTCCGCCCGTCGGCGGTGTAGCCATTCTGATTGAAATACAGGCTGGCGGAATTCGGTTCGTCGGTGAGGCGCACCACGCGATGTCCCGTATCGGGATCGATCCAGCTCTTCGGCGGTTCCGCCGCCAGCGCCGCCAACGTCATACATGCCAAAGTGGCGCACCGTGTGAACATACGTATCCCTCCCAATTACTGAAACCCATAATCTACCGCCATTCGCGCAGCGTCAACCATATGCCTGACAAACGCCACTTACGAGAGAATAGAAGGATGCGAACCCCCGCCACCTACCTGCACCCGCGCGACGAGATTCTCCAGGCCATCCAGCGAATCTACAGCTATCGGATGACCACCACTTCCGGTGGCAATCTCTCCATCCGCGAGGAGAACGGCGACATTTGGATTACCCCCGCACGGCTTGACAAGGGCAGTCTGCGCCCCGAAGACGTCGTCTGCGTGCGCCCCGATGGCAGCGTCCTCGGACCCCACCGCCCTTCCTCCGAACTTCCGTTCCACCAGGAGATCTACCGCGCGCGTCACGATGTCCGCGGCATCGTGCATGCTCATCCGGTCGCCCTGGTGGCTTTCAGCCTGGTGCACATCGTGCCAGACACGCACCTCTTCCACCAGACGCGCCAGGTCTGCGGCGAAGCCGGTTTCGCTGCATACGAACTCCCCGGTAGCCTGGCGCTCGGCAAGAATGTCGCCGCTATTTTCGGGCAAGGGTACAACTGCGTTCTCCTGGAGAATCACGGCGCCGTCACCGCGGGTCACGATCTTCAGGAGGCCTTCCACCGCTTTGAGACCCTGGAATTTACCGCCAAGACGATCATCAAAGCGCGCCTCCTCGGCGACGTACGCTATCTCACCGACGACGAGGTCGCCTTCGCTCGCGACGGCGCACCCGAGTGGACCGCGTTCCCGCACCGCGCCCCCGACACGCGCGAAAAAGAACTGCGCGGACGCCTCGCGGAGTTCGTGCGCCGCGCTTACCGCCAGCGGCTGTTCATCAGCACGCAGGGCAGTTTCTCGGCACGGCTCGACCATGAGAGTTTCCTCATCACTCCCTTCCACAAGGATCGCGGTGCGATGGACGTCCATGATCTGGTGGTGGTCCGCAATGGGGAATGCGAGTCGGGCCACGTACCGAGCCGCGCCGCAAGGGTTCACGAGGAGATTTACCGCGCCCACCCCCAAATCGGCGCGATCATCAATGCCTACCCGGTGAACGCCACGGCTTTCAGCGTCACCGGCTTCCCGCTCGACAGCCGCACCATACCGGAGAGCTACATTGTCATCCGCGAAATTAGCCGCATCCCCTTCGGCTTGCAGTTTTCGCACACCGGCACGATCGCGGAAACGCTCTCCCCTCGCCGCCCTGCCGCGCTGCTGGAGAACGACGGAGTGCTGGTCGCCGGCACCGATATCCTCGAAGCCTTTGACCGCTTGGAAGTCCTGGAATCCACCGCCGAAGCGATCATCAATTGCCGCACCGTCGGTACGCTCTCGCCGATGCCGGAATCAGTGACCAGGGAACTGGATCGCGTCTTCCTGGGGGAGTGACCCATGCCTAAGTCCGCTGAGGCACAACTCGAGACCTTCTTCAAAAAGTACGATCCCGCTATCGCCGCTCAGGGACGCGCCATTCGCGCGCGCATGAGCGAGCTTCTGCCGGGCGCGGTCCAACTGGTCTACGACAACTACAATGCGCTCGTCATTGGCTTCGGACCCTCCGAACGCGCCTCTGAGGCGCCCTTTTCCATTGCTCTCTATCCCCGCTGGGTCACCCTCTTCTTCCTACAGGGCGCGGGGCTTCCCGATCCCCGGAAACTCCTCAAGGGCGGCGGCAAGATCGTCCGTCACATCGTGCTCAAGTCTCCCGAAGACCTCGACCTGCCCGCGGTCCGAGCCCTGATGACCGCCGCCCTACGCCGCGCGGAGGTGGGCATCGACCCCAATGTACCGGGCGTCCTGGTTATCCGTTCCATCTGCCTGAAACAACGCCCGCGCCGTCCCGCACGATAGATGGATCATTTTTGGCTGTACACTCGTTAGTAACCGTATGAGAGTTATTCACAGTGTATTCCTGGGGATCTCCGCTACCGCTGTCCTC
Organism: Candidatus Solibacter sp.; assembly: GCA_039932635.1. Taxonomy (GTDB): domain Bacteria; phylum Acidobacteriota; class Terriglobia; order Bryobacterales; family Bryobacteraceae; genus Solibacter. Next base: position 7,972 of record JBDTPR010000084.1, on the reverse strand, counting down.
CTGGCCCAAACTACTGCGCCGCGGCCCGAGTTCGAAGTAGCCTCCATCAAACCGGCCGAAAAAATCGACGCCAGCAGCGGCGCCCAAGTTCACGTCGGTATTCAGATCGACGGCGCGCAGGTGCACGCCACGTACTTCTCTCTCAAGGATTACATCCGCATCGCTTACAAGGTGAAGGATCATCAGGTTGTGGGTCCCGACTGGATTTCTACCGACCGTTTCAACATTCACGCCACACTGCCCGCCGGCGCCACGCGTGACCAGGTGCCGGAGATGCTGCAGACCCTGCTGGAGCAGCGCTTCCAACTGAAGATGCACCGCGGCACGAAGGAATTTCCCGTCTACGCCATCGTGGTCGCCAAAGATGGCGCTTCCAAATTGAAGGAGTCGCCGCTCGACCCCGAGGTAGTCGACGCTTCCGGCCGTAAAGCCCCGGTTGACGTACAGGCGACCGGCGGACGGGGCGGCACCACCGTCAAATTTGGCCGCGGCGCCTACTTCTCCTTCGCCGATAACAAGCTTGAAGCGCGCAAGCTGACCATGCAGGTCTTGGCCGACACCCTTACCCGTTATGTCGAGCGTCCGGTAATCGATATGACCGGACTCGAGGGCACGTACGACATCACGCTCGAATTCACCCCGGAAGACTACCGCGTGCTGCTCATTCGCTCGGCGGTTTACGCCGGCGTCACGCTGCCGCCCGAGGCGCTGATGTTCCTCCAGGGCGCCTCCGATGAATCGATTTTCAAAGGCCTGCAAACTGTCGGGCTCAAGCTGGAACAGCGCAAAGCGCCGCTGGAAGTCTTACTCATTGATTCGATGACTAAGACGCCCACCGACAACTAATCCAGAATCCCGAAGGCGATGATGTTCGGCCCCGCCGCCACCGCCACATATTGCTTACCGTCGAACTGGTAAGTCATCGGCGACGCCTTCCAGGTCTGATTCGTCTGGAAACTCCATAGCGGCTTGCCGGTGACGGCGTCCGCGGCCATCAGCGCGCCACCTTCCTCGCCGAAAATCACCAGGCCGGTCGCTGTGGCCAACGTCCCGCCCCAGGATTCGGCCGGCCCCGGCTGCGGCAGCGTCCACACAATCTTGCCGGTCTTCAAATCGATCGCCTTCAGGATGCGCTGCGGCTTGTCGGGCCCGCGCCGTTGCGAACCACCCAGGTATTCCTTGCCCGCCTGCCAAGGACCCGGATCGCGCTTCGTGTACACGCTGCACTTCTCGAAGGTCTGCGCGTAGAACAAGCCTGTCGCGGGATTGTAAGAGGGTGAGAACCAGTTGGTCGCGCCGTCCTGCGATGGGCACACCAACGTTCCGGCCGCGCTGGGCTCCATATTTGGCAGCTTGATGGGGCGGCCGTCCGCGCCGATCCCGCTTGCCCAATTTAAATTCGTTACGAACGGTTTTGCCAGCAGCAGTTTGCCGTCCGTGCGGTCGAAGACATAGAAGAAGCCGTTGCGATTGGCCTGCACCAGCAGTTTGCGGGGCTTGCCTTCCCAGGTCGCGTCCAACACCATCGGCGTCTCGGTGGCATCCCAATCCCACAAATCGTGCGGCGTGGTCTGGTAGTGCCACTTGAGCTTGCCGGTCTTCGCGTCCAACGCCAGGATGCAATCGGAATACAGGTTGTCGCCGGCGCGATCGTCACCGTTGTACTCGGCGCTGGGATTCCCGGTCGGCCAGAACAGCGTGTCCGTCTGCTTATCGTAGGTGCCCGTGAACCAGGTAGGCGCGCCGCCATGCTCGATGCCCTTCCCCTGCCACGTCTCGCTGCCCGGTTCGCCAAGCTTGGGCACCGTCCAGAAACGCCAGACCTCCCTGCCCGATTGCTGGTCGTAGGCCGCCAGGAAGCCGCGTGCACCGTGCTCGCCACCGCCCGTTCCAGCCACCACAAGATTGCCGACTGCCAGCGGCGCCGAAGTCGTGAAGTAGTTCAGCTCCCAGTCCGCCATCTGCGTCTCCCACAGCATCGCGCCCGTGAAGCGATTCAGCGCGATGACGAAGGCATGGTCGGTAGTCATGAAAACGAGGTCGCCGGCCACAGCCACACCGCGATTCGTGCCTCCGGCGGCGGCGGAAGCCATGCCCCGTGTGGGAGCGCGGCGGTACTGCCAGATCTGGCGTCCTGTGCCCGCATCCAGCGCGTAACATTCGTTGGCCCTGGACACGTACATGATGCCGCCCACCACTACGGGCGTCACCTGCATGCGTCCCGCGTTGGGCACGGTGAAAATCCACTTGGGCCCGAGTCGCGACACGTTCGCCTTGGTGATTTGCGAGAGCGTCGTGTACCGATTGCCGCCCGGATCGCCGTTGTAGCCCGGCCAATCCACGCCCGACGTCACTTCACGAAATTTATCGCCCGCGCGGCGCAGCAGATGGACGTGCTGGTCTGCGGTGCGCAATTGCAGATCGTCGAAGCCCTGATTGAGAATCTCGCCTTCGAGTTTGGCGCCGTTCGTCAAAGTGGCCGTCATCGTCTCCAACTGGCGCACGAAGGTGCGAGGTTGCAGCGTGCGCAGGAACTTCACCAGAGGCTCCATTTCCGCCGCGGAGACGTCGCTCGGGGGCATGCCCTGCGCCGGCAGACCGCTGTGAATCAGCGTGGCCAGTTGCTGATCGTTACGAGCCACCAGGCGATTGCGGATGGCAGGCCCCAACTCACCGCCGTTGCCATCGGCGCCGTGGCATCGCGCACAGCGCCCTTCGAAAATCAAACGGCCGGGATCGGCATCTTGCGCGGGCAGCATGGCCGAGCAGGCTAACAGCAGGAAAAGGGAGTAGCGCATGGTAGGTCTCCGCCCATCCTACCAAGAATGAGTACGACAGTTACCATCCTGCACTGGAGTGAACCCCGAGCAGAGCCGTGACCGTCAGGGAGCGGTCGGCATGCGTCCTCGCAAGCCCAGTCACGCAACCGCTCCCTGACGGTCGCGGCTCTGATGGGCTTTCATCGGAATTGCGCTACACCAACTTGGTGGACTTGATGGGGAGTTCGCGGATGCGCTTGCCGGTGGCCGCGAAGATGGCGGCTGTGAGCGCGGGCGCGATCACGGGGGCTCCAGGTTCGCCGGCTCCGGCGTGCGGCGCTTTGGAATCGACGATGGTGACGTCGATCTTCTGCGGCGCCTGCTTCGAGCGTGCGACCGGGTAGTTGTGAAAGTTGGATTGGACGATGCGTCCCGCATCGCCGGTGATCTCGCCCATCATCGCGAGCGACGTGCCGAAAACTGCGGCCCCTTCGAACTGGGCGCGGACGCGATCGGGCATCACCACCTGTCCGAGATCGGCAACCGTCCACACATGCGGGATAGTGAGTTCGCCCTTATCGTCAATGGCGATTTCAACGGCGGTGGCCACGTAGGTCAGGAAGCTGCGATGGGCGGCGATGCCGATGGCGCGGTTCTTCGTGTTGGTGAACTTGGCGTAGCCCGACTTATCGGCGCACTGTTCCAGCACGCGGCGCAGACGTCCGGTATCCAGCGGGAAGGTGTCGGTGGATTGCCCGTTATTCCAGGCCTTCGTGCCGTCCTTGGTGAGATCGACGTTGCGGTCCGGACCGATGGTTTTGAGGAAGTAATCGACGTAGTTGGAATTATTGAGATGAGCCACCTCGTCCACGAAACTGTGGATCGCGAAGGCGTGGAAAAGATGGCACACCGCGCGCAGCCAGCCCTGGCGCACATGCTTCTTCGCGGCGCAATTCTCGGCGCGGATGTGGGGCACGTCGAAGAGGATCTCGTTGAGGCCCATGCCGGTTTCGAAATCGGCGCCATGGTCGGCGCCCGCGGCGAAGGTGGAGGCGATCGGCGGAAAGGCGCTGCGGAAAAGCCAGGACTGCAGTTTGCCGGAAGCGTCGAGCCCGCCCTTCATGTGCATGGCGGCGACCGAGTGAAAGTAGTCGAAGTGAAGATCGTCTTCGCGCGTCCACACGACCTTAACGGGCTTGCCTGCAGCCTTGGAAAGAAGCGCGGCTTCCACCACGTAATCGGGCTTGGACTTGCGGCCGAAGCCGCCGCCGAGCAGCGTGACATTGCAGATGACGTCCTTGGGCGTGATGCCGAGCGCGGCCGACACGGCGTCCTGTACCGCCTGCGGATTCTGCGTGGGGCACCAGGCTTCCACCTTGCCATTGCGGAAATCGGCTACGGCGACCGGCGGCTCCATGGCCGCGTGGGCGAGCATGGGGACGTAGTAATCGACCTCGAGCTTTTTGGCAGCGCCGCTGAACGCGCTATCGAAATCGCCGCGATTGCGCACCACGGTGCCGGCACTATGTACGCTGTCGAGCAACTCCTTCTTGTACGTAGCGGAGTTGAACGAGGAGTGCGCAGGGTTGTTGTCCCATTCGACCTTGAGCTTCTTGCGCCCCTGCATGGCGCCCCAGGTGGAATCGGCGAGGACGGCGACACCGCCGATCTGCTGGAACATGTGCGGCTGTTTGAAGCCGGGAAGCTGCACGGTCTTGACCACGCCCTTCACTTTGAGGGCTTCGGAATCGTCGCTACTCTTGACGTGGGAGTCGTAAACCGGAGGACGCTCGATGGACGCGTAGAGCATGCCGGGGCGTTTGGCGTCCATACCGAAAACGGCTTTGCCGGTGACGATGTCGTGCTGATCGAGGATCGGCACTTCCTTGCCGATGTAGCGGTACTCTTCGGGCTTCTTGAAACGCAGGTCGCCCTTCGCGGGTACGGGCAGCGTAGCGGCGACGGCGACGAGTTCGCCGATCTTCGCGGTGCGCTTGGAAGGCGCGTGAGTGACGGTGCCCATGTGAAGCGTCACTTCACCGGCGGGAACGCTCCACTTCTGCGCGGCGGCGCGCTCCAGCATGAGGCGCGCAGTGGCGCCGGCGGTGTGCATGGCATCCACGAAATCGCGGACGGAGCAGGAGCCGTCGGTATTCTGCGAACCGTATTTGGTATCGCCGATAGCCTGCTCGACGCGCACGGTCTTCCAATCGACATCGAGCTCTTCGGCCAACACCAGGGGCAGCGACGTGCGGCTACCGGTGCCCATCTCGGAGCGGTGAGCGATGATGATCACCTGGCCATTGGGTTCGAACCCGAGGTAGACGGCAGGCTGCCAGGAGGCGGCGGCCGCGGCCGGGGTCGCGGTGAGATTGGCGCCGAGCACCAGGGCTCCGGCGCTGAAGACGGTGCCCAGGAAGGCGCGCCGATCGAGACTCAGGAGTTCGACGGCCGGTGCGATTTCGACCTCGGCGTAGGCGCCGGGATGCCGGCTGTAGGCCTCGCGCGAAAGGCGCGCGATTTCGGACTTATTCTCCGGGGCGGGAAAACTGGTGCCGTAATTCTTCATGGCTATTTCACCCCCGCGGCGGTCTTGATGGCGGCGCGAATTCGGGTATACGTGCCGCAGCGGCAGATGTTGCCGTCCATGGCGCTATCGATCTGCGCGTCGGTGGGCTTGGGAGTTTTGCGCAGCAGCGCGGCGGCCTGCATGATCTGGCCGCTCTGGCAATAACCGCACTGCGCGACGTTGTGTTTTTCCCACGCGGCCTGGCACGGGTGCGTGCCGGTGGCGCTGAGTCCTTCGATGGTGGTGACGCGCTTTCCGGCCGCCGCGCTGAGAGGCGTGACGCAACTGCGGATCGCGTCGCCGTTCAGGTGGACGGTGCAGGCGCCACACAGTCCCATACCGCAGCCGAATTTGGCTCCGGTCAGATCCAGTTCATCGCGAAGGTACCACAAGAGCGGTACATCGCCATCCCCCTCGAATTTCCGAGGCTTCCCATTAACAGTCAGCTCGATCATATCGGTGCTGACATTATACAAAGGACCGGCCCGCGCGGGCGATCAATTCCCTTTGTACGAAATACGCCATATTTTCTTGGCGCCGTCATCGGAGAGGAGCAGGCTGCCGTCGGGCATTTGGAGCAGGGCGACGGGGCGGCCCCAGACTTCGGCCTTGTCGGGAGCGAGCATCCAGCCGGCGGCGAAATCGCGTACCGGGCCCGCGGGCTTGCCGTCCTTGAAGGGTACGAAACTGATCGAGTAGCCCAGACGCTGCGATCTCCCGGAAGAGCCGTGATTGGCGAGGAAGGCGCCGTTGCGGTATTCGGCGGGAAACTGCTTGCCGTCGTAGAAGAGGAAATCGAGGACGGCGACGTGCGGCGCGAGGATCACATCGGGCACGATGGTGCGATCAATCAGATCCTTGCGGTCTTCGGTGATGCGCGGTTCCTTGTGGGAGCCGATGTAGGCATAGGGCCAGCCGTAGAAGCCGCCTTCGCGGATGTGGGTGAAGAAGTCGGGGACCAGGTCGTCGCCGAGACCGTCGCGCTCCTGCACAGTGACCCAGAGGTCGTTGGTGCCGGGGAAGAAGCGCAGGCCGACCGGATTGCGCAGTCCGCTGGCGACCACTTCGTGGCCGCTGCCATCGGGGTTGTAGCGATTGATGGCGGCGCGGAATTCGGGATCGCCGGTGACGAGGTTGGCGGAGGATCCCATCGCCATGTAGAGTTTGGCTCCGGCGCGGTCGAAGGCGAGGGTGCGGGTGATGTGGCCCATCGCGGTGCCTTTGAGCGAAATGATTTCCTCGGCGGGGCCGGCGGTCATGGCCTTGGGGTCGTATTTATAGCGCTTCACCGCGGTGGCTTCGGCGATGTAAACGTAGTCCTTCCAGACGGCGATGCCGTAGGGACGATCGAGATTTTCGACCAGCTTCTTGCGGTCCTTGCCGTTGAGGACGTAGACGGAGCCGTTGGCGACGAAATCGCTGAGCAGGACTTCGCCGGAGGGTCCGAGGGCCATGAAGCGCGGGCGCGCGAAGCCGGCGGCGTACTCCTCGATGACGAAGCCTTTGGGGAGTTGGATAGCGGAGCCTTCGGGCTGCGGAACGATTTTCGGAGGGTTGGGAACCGGCGGGGCCAGATTGGGCGCGGGCAATTGCGGTGCCTGCTGCCAGGCGAGGGCGCACACGAGGGGACACAGGGCGAGGAAGACCAGATTCTTGCACATGGGAATGGAGTGATCTTATCACGCCGGGCGTTGCGGATGAGTGGATCGGACGGGTACACTGAGAAGGAAGCATCGCATTCTCCTGCCTTCCCCGATCGTCTAATGGTAGGACAGCGGCCTTTGGAGCCGTGAATCGGAGTTCGAATCTCTGTCGGGGAGCCAAATCCAGTGGATGAGCCTCATTCCGCGAAGACCTCTTGCAGCGTCCTTAACGTGGCAGTGAGCGCCTTCGGCGAGACCGCTCCCAATTTCTTCACCAACCGGGTCTTGTCCACGGCGCGCACCTGATCAAGCAGAATCAACCCCTTCCGCCCACTATGATTGACACTGATCCGAAACGGTGCCTCGCGACCCGCCGTGGTCATAGGGGCGACGAGTACGGTGCGCAGATGATCGTGCATCTCGGACGGGGACACCACGACACACGGGCGGGTCTTCCTGATTTCGCTCCCGACAGTGGGATCAAGATTCACCAGCCAGATCTCTCCACGCGTCACCAGACCAACTCCGAATCCCCCGCGTTGCCAAATTCGCCCATCACGAGTTCGTCGTCGCCAGCGTTCGCGATACTCCTGGCAGCCTCAACCCAACCTGCGCGGACCGCGCCCGCAGGTCTGCGCAACACCAGTGCGCCGTCCTCGATCGTCATTTCCACTCCCGCCGTTGCGTCCAGACCCAGTTGCGCCATTACCGGCTTGGGGATGACGATTCCCTGGGAGTTTCCGATCTGTCGAATGCTTACGTGCACAGGCCTCATAGTAATAACAATGTTATTCCATGCCTGCGGGTCCGTCAAGCCGTCGAACCCACATGTCAAACCCGCAACTCCCCAAGAAACGTCCAAGCAGACGCAAGGGCTCGAATCTCCTCGAAAGCCGCCCCAACCGCTGGCGGCGGGAACGACACCAAAGTTCGAAACGCGTCCACGACGGGGAGCCAATTCTTTGACTCTATATTCAAGTTTCAACCTGCCCCCTATCCGG
>JBDTPR010000083.1:0-14433 GCA_039932635.1 Candidatus Solibacter sp. | reverse complement strand
AGACCTTCTGCTCCCAGGGTAGTGGACACGACGGGCAACCCCGCGGCCCACGCTTCGAGTATCTTAAGCCGCGTTCCGCTACCAGTCAGTAAGGGTACCACCGCCACCCGCGATCGTGCGAGTTCACACACTGCATCCTCCACGGCGCCCACCACCTGGATGCGCGGGTCACCCACGATGATTCGTGAAATAGAGGATGGGTTCTTACCCACCAGGCGCCACACCAGGTTGGGCCAGCGTTCGCGCAGCAGCGGCCAGATCTCGCGGTGGAAGAAACGCACGGCGGTGCGATTGGGGTGGTACTCCATGTTGCCGGAGAAGACGATGGCCTCGTCTTGGGCGAGGGTGGGCAGGGTGATCGGGGGTAAGGCGTTGGGGTAGACCGAAAGCCTGGCTTCCGGTGCAATGGCGCGGACCAGGTCGGCATCGGACTGGGAGGTGGCCAGCACCAGGGAAAAGCGCGGCAGCCAGTGACGCTCCAGGGCCAGCGAGGCGTTCTGGAAGACGCGATGCGCGGCGGCGGTGGCGCGGCCTTCGGCGCTGGCGCACCGCTGATGGAGGACGCTCTCCACGTTGTGCAGGTCGAGGACGGTGCGGGTACAGAGAGGCGCCAACTGTTCCAGGTACGGGGCGCACCAGAAATGCTCGATGATGCCCAGATCGTAATGGCGGCCGCTTAGGACCGCGGCGATCTGGCGCGCGTAGCCGGCGAAGCGATCGATCAGCGGAGGAGTCCGTCGGACCACGCGTGCGGCGTTGCGCAGGACTTTGGCGGCGAAGCCACGGCCGTTGCCGGGCAGGTCTATCACCGTGAGGTCGCGGACGAGACGCGGCGGGATCTGGGAGGCCGGGTCGAGCGCTCCCGGTTCGCGGAAGACGATGATGTCCACCTGGTAGCGGGTTGCGAGGTATTCCAGGAGGGAGGCGGAGCGCAGCGCTCCGCCTCCATGGAGCGGAAACGGCGTCTCGGCTGTCAGGAAAAGAGCGGTGGGCTTCACGCGGCTCCCGATGGTACGCTGCCGGCAGAAGTTGTGGGGCAGGTTGGCAACCTGCGGCGGGTTGGTAACCCGCCTGTAAGCAGGGCAGCAAGCGCCGGTTGACAACCGGCGCGCAGGATACCATCCTGCCCCACAATTCTAAGCGACAGGGCGGGCCTAGGCTTCGAAGCGGGCACGGGCCTCCTGGTACACCTGACGGGTGAGGCGGGCCGTGCGTTCCCAGGAGAACTCGGCGGCGTGCGCGAGGGAGCGTTCGCGCGCGGCGGCGGCGAGATCGGGGTTGGCCGCCAGCGCGGCCATGGCGGCGGCAAGTTCGGCGGGGGTATCGGCGAAAATGGCGGCATCGCCCGCCGCTTCTTCCACGGCTCGCGAGGCCACGACCGGCGCGCCGCACTGCATGGCTTCCAGCACAGGCAGGCCGAAGCCTTCATAGAGCGAGGGGTAGACGAAGGCGAGCGCGCCGGAGTAGAGCGCGGGCAACTCGGAATCGGCCACTTCGCCGGCGAGACGGAGGCCGGGCTCGGGCGCGATTTCTGGCGCGTCGGCGCGACGGCGACCGGCCAGCACGAGATCGACCGCATGCGTGCGGCGCACCTCGCGCCAGGCTTGCAGCAGGGTGTCCAGATTCTTACGCGGTTCGAGCGTGCCGACGAAGAGGAAGTAGGGCGCGCAGGGCTCGGTTTCCACCGGGCGGAACCAGTGGGCGGCGGCTTCCGGGACGGCTACGACGCGATCCGGCGGCAGGCTGAAGCGCTCTATGGCTGCGCGGCGCACCTTCTCGCCGGGCGTGATCACCATGGTCGCGAGACCGAATTCGAGCAGCACAGGAGTGCGGCGGCGGACGCGTTGCGCTGCGTGGTGCCAGCGCGAATCCATCCAGGGGGAGAGATCGTGCAGGGTGAGGACGGAGGGGCGGCGGAGCAGATAGGGCACGGCGAAATCGGGACCGTGGACCAGGTCTGCGCCGAGACGAGCGACTTCGCGTCCGAGTCCCCAGAGCCACCAGCGCCGCTCCATGGAATTGCGCGGACCGCCGCCGGGCTTGAGGTTGACGGGCGCGGGCGAGGGCATGCGGAACTGCTGATCGGAGACCAGGTAGTATTCGTCCTCTGGGAAACAGCGCGCCAGGGCGAGGGCCAGTTCAGAGGTGTAGCGCGCCAGCCCGCCGCTGGTGAGAGAGAGCGATGCGGCCTCGATCGCCACGCGCATAATGTCGGGAGCTACGAGCCTGCTACTCGATTGCCGTAGTTGCGTTCGTAATAGCTGCGGTACTCGCCGCTGCGCACCCGCTCCACCCACTCTGAGTTGCTGCGATACCATTCGATGGTTCGTGACAGACCTGCCTCAAAATTCATGACGGGTTGCCAGCCGGTTTCGCCGAGTAATTTTTCACTTGTGAGCGCGTAGCGGCGGTCGTGCCCGGGGCGATCTTGTACGTAAGAGATGAGGCTCTCGGGCTGACCGGTGCCTTTCAATACCTGATGGACAACTTCGAGATTGGGTAGCGAACGATTGCCGCCGATGTTGTAGATCTCTCCATCGCGGCCCTTGTTGAGGACTGCCAGAATGCCGCGGCAGTGATCGTCCACGAAGAGCCAATCGCGGACCTGCTGGCCGTCGCCGTAGACCGGCAGCGAACGGCCGGCAAGGGCGTTGGTGATCATCAGGGGGATCAGCTTCTCGGGGAACTGATAAGGCCCGTAATTGTTGCTGGCGCGGGTGATGAGCACGGGCAGCTTGAAGGTTACGAAGTAGGAGCGCACCAGCAGGTCGCTGGCCGCTTTGGAGGCGGAATAGGGGCTGCTGGGATTCAGCGGGTAGAATTCGTCGGCGTCGGCCGGAGCTTCCAGGCTGCCATAGACCTCGTCGGTGGAGACGTGGACGAAGCGCGCGATCTTATGCAGGCGGGCGGCTTCGAGCATGGTGAACGTCCCGTTGTAATTGGTGCGGACGACGGGCTCTGGAGAGAGAATGCTGCGATCCACGTGCGATTCGGCGGCGAAGTGGACGATGGCATCGGGGCGCTCTTCGGCTACCAGCGCGTTGACGGCTTCGGCATCGCAGATATCGCCCTGGACGAAACGATAGCGCGGATCGCCATCGATGGGCGTGAGGTTTTCGAGGTTACCCGCATAGGTCAGCTTATCGAAGTTGACTACGCTCAGATCGGTCTCGCCGATCGCCATACGAACGAAGGCAGAGCCGATGAAACCCGCTCCGCCGGTCACCAGAATTTTCATTGAATCGCTTCCTGCCGCCGGTGGCGGAAATTACTTGTGCTGCGTCTCCCAATCGTAATTGATCCCCGGATCGTTATGGGGGATGCGGCCTTCGTCTTTGGGGTTGTAGAAACGGTCGGTGAGGTAGACCAGCAGCGCGTCGTCACGGCCGATCACTTTGTAGCCATGGGCCACGCCCGGAGGAATCAGGATCTGCCAGGGGCGTAGTTCACCGACATACATGGTGTTGCGCGCACCGAAAGTGGGCGAGCCCACGCGCAGGTCCATGAGGACGACCTGGAGCAGACCTTTCACGGTGGTCCAGAAATCGTGTTGATGCAGGTGGAAGTGGAACGCCTTAACGGTCCCGGGATAGCTGATGGCGGCCGAGATTTGCGTGGTCTCCGGGGGAAAGGAGGCGGCCAATCCGTTGCCGATGCGATGCACTTCGAGGAAGTAGCCGCGGTCGTCGGGGAAGAGCGGGAAGGGCTGTATGCGGACGCCCGCGATGAGATCTGGCGAAGTGGGGGAGCCGATCACGGAGCCGATGCCTTTGGGGCATTCGGGAACCGCCAGTTCCAGATCGCCCAAGGTCGCGATGTGGCGGGTTGCGGTCAAGGAGGGTTGCGGCATTACTCGCGGCCCGCCAACTCGGCTTCCGGCTGCTTGACAGCCGTGGTAGCCACCAGGTTGGCGGCGCGCAGCAGGGACTCGAACGTACCCGCATCGGTCCACCAGCCATCCAGGTAGGAGAACGTCATGGTGCCTTCGGCGATGTAGGCGTTGTTGACGTCGGTAATTTCCAGTTCGCCGCGGCCCGACGGCACCAGAGTTTTGATCTTATCGAACACGCTGGCATCGTACATATAAAAGCCGGTAACGGCGAGGTTCGATTTGGGACTGCGGGGCTTTTCTTCGATGCCCACGATGCGGTCGCCGGCGATTTCGGCGACGCCGAAGCGCTCGGCGTCCGGCACTTCCTTGAGCAGAATGTGGGCGCCCTCGGGCTGTTCGCGGAAGCGGTTGGCAGCTTCCAGGAGACTGCCTTCGATGATGTTATCGCCCAGCACCACGCAGATTTTCTGGCCGTCGGCGAAGTGCTCCGCGAGGGCCAGGGCGTCGGCGATGCCGCCTTCGCCTTCCTGATAGGTGTAGTTGATGTGCTTGAGGCCGAATTGCTTGCCGTTGGCCAGGAGGCGCAGAAAGTCGCCGGAATTACGGCCGCCGGTGACGATCAGAATTTCCTGGATACCGGCATCCACGAGAGCCTGGATGGGGTAGAAAATCATCGGCCGGTCATAGATCGGCAGCAGATGTTTGTTGGTGATTTTGGTGAGCGGAAACAGACGGCTCCCCGTCCCCCCGGCCAGTACGATACCTTTCATAACTTTTCATAATAACAGCCAACGCCAGACGCTGTTAAAATACGCTGCATGGAACTCTACAACTGGGATCAGTTGCCCGCCGAACAGATGAACCCGAAGGTTGTGCGCAAGGTGGTGCACTCCGGGCAGATGACGATCGCGCGGCTACAGATCCAGAAGGACGCCGTGGTGCCGGAACACCACCACATTAATGAGCAGGTGGCCAATGTGGAGAAGGGCTCGCTGTTGTTCCACATCGACGGCGTAGACCAGGTGGTGAGCGCGGGCGAGAGCCTGGTGATTCCGCCCAACGTGCCGCACGGGGTGGTGGCGCTGGAAGATACGGTGGTGACGGATATCTTCACGCCGCGCCGCGAAGATTGGATTGCGGGCGACGACGCTTACTTGCGGCGCTGAGCTTCGAAAAAATCGCGGAGCAGTTCGACGCTCTCGACGGCCAGCACGCCTTCGACGATTTCGAGGCGGTGATTGAGGAGCGGGGAGTCGGCGATTTCGAACTTGCTGCGCACGCCGCCGAAGCGCAGGTCGCGGGCGCCGAAGACCAGGCGTTCGACGCGCGCGTTGACGAGCGCTCCGGCGCACATGACGCAAGGCTCCAGGGTGCAATAGAGGGTGGCGCCGGTGAGTCGATAGTTGCCGAGGGTGGCGGCGGCCTGGCGGAGGGCGAGGATCTCGGCGTGGGCGGTGGGGTCGGAGAGCGCGATGGGGCTATTGGCGCCGCGTCCGATGATGGCGTCCCCGGCGACGAGTACGGCGCCGACGGGAACTTCGCCCTCCACCGCACTGCTGAGGGCGAGGGCGAGGGCGGCGCGCATGAAGAAATCGTCTGGGTCGGGCAAACCTCTATAATACGGAAATCCCTATGGCAGAACTTGAAATCCATCATGAGCACGAACACACACCGGACCCGCTAGGACAAAGGGTCGGCGTGATGGCGGCGATTCTGGCGGTGCTGCTGGCAGTGGTAACGATCGCCAGCCATCGCACGCATACGGCGGCGATCATTCATAAGTCCGGGTCTAACGACCAGTGGGCATACTATCAGGCGACGCGCGTCAAACTGCACACGACGGAGATGGGCGAGAACATGGCCCATCTGCTCGGGGCAAAGGGCGTGGAGTCCGAGAAACTGGTGACCGAGTACGAGTCGCAGATCAAGAAGTACGAGGAACAGAGCAAGAAGATCCAGGAGCAGGCCAAAGGCGCGGACGAAGCGGCGGAGGCGGATGAGCACCGCGCGCTGCGCTTCGATGTCGGCGAGGGACTGCTGGAGATCGGGCTGGTGCTGAGTTCGCTGTACTTCATCTCGCACAAGGGCATGTTCCCGGTGATGGGAGTGGTTGCGGGCGTCTCTGGCCTGGGGATCGCGATCACCGGATTTTTGATGTAGGTTAGGCGACGAAAGAGGGCGGCTTTTCGTTGGTTGGCGGCGCGGGTTTGGCGGCTTGCGGCACGGGCGATTGGGTTCGGTGAAATCGCGGTACCACAGCCGCTCCGATGGGCGGCTAGGTGTCGCTGGGTTCGAGCCAGGCCAGGATTCACCCGTAGCATACTGTCGGACGATTTTGAAAGAATATGGCGGTGGTATTGACCGCTCCGCTGCCAGGCAGCGGGACAAGGGAGCTTATGCAGCAGTTACGGATTCACGCGATTCCGCTGGCGGACGACGATGGCGGCCGGAAGTACACGTTTACGCTCGACAACCTCACCAAGGGCGTCGCCCGGGCCAATCAGGCCCTCTCCCACGCCGACGTGGAACTGGTCTTCGACCCCACCTGGGACTGGCAGCCGCGCAACGATACCAAGCTCAACAACGAGGACAACTCCGGCACCGACTGGTGGGTCTACGGCAACCAGATCGCCGCGCGGTATCCGGGCAAGATCGTAATCTTCTTCCGCCACGGTAAGGGCGCCACTCCGGTCGGCTGGGGCCACGCGTATCCGCCCAACACCGGCCAGACCGTGCCGGCGATTGTCCCGCTTCCCACGGACGACGTGAAGTACGTGTCGCTCCCGAATGCGCGCAATTGGGACGTGGCCGATAACGGCAACTTCATCGCTCACGAAGTGGGCCACTACCTGGGCCTGTTTCACACGCACCCCGGCTGGGGCACCGGCGACCTCTACCCGTCTTCCGCCAACACCGCCGCCAAGGCTGAGCAGGCCCTGGTGGACTTCGCCGCATCCCACGGGGGAGCGCCCAGCGCCTTTAATGGCGACCTCCTCTCCGACACCAGCCCCGACTGCTGCCGGAATATCTATGATCTCCGCGGACTCTCCCATACCAGTTCGGGTCCCGCATCCATCACGATCAAAGGTAAGTCCGGCGGTAAGGACGTTTCGTTCACTCTTACTCCGCCACGCGACAACCTGATGAGTTACTTTTTCTGGGGTGCGCCGCAGACCTTGACCGCCAAGCAGAAGGCCACCGTCCAGAGCACCATCCAGAGCGACCGCCGCCGCATCCTTATCGAACCGCCTTGCTGGCCGGACTTTCACGGCGTTCCTAACGACCGCTTCCAAGTCTGCTTCGACTATTGGCGCAATCGCGGTCTGGAACCCCGCACTCTGAGTTGCACCGACACGCTGATATCCGGCTCGTTCCAGTCCGGTCCGCGTATGCCGGTTTGGATCATGCAGAGCTCGGCCGACTACCAGCAGCGCTTCGACCAGTACTTCGCGCAGAACCTGCGCCCCGCCCGCGTGACCGTGGCGGAGACGGCGTCCGGGGCTCGTTACACCGGCATCTGGCGGACCATCGAGGCGGCCTTTTCCGCCAATCACCGCATGACCATCGCCGAATTCGACGCCGAGTGGCACGCCAAGCGGAAGGCCGGCTGGCTCAATACCGACTTATACATCTACCGCGACGGCGGAAAGCTCCTGGCCTCGGCCATCTGGGTCCAGAAGAAGTGGGATGACTACGCCACTTACTACAGCATGACCGCCGATGAGTATGTGCAGAAGCGCGAGGATTTCGGTAAGAAGGGATTAGCCGTCACCTCCTTCTGCGCCTACCTCGAAGGCAACACCTGGCAGTACAGCGCGATCTGGGAGAAAGTCCCCGGCTCTTGGCCGCATTGGTTCAACATGTCGAAGGACGGCTACCAGGAGAAGTACAACCTGTACTCCGGCCAGGGCTACCGTCTCCATCAGATCCAGGCGTACGGCAGCAAATACTCGGCCATCTGGACGAAGTAATCTTTCGTGGCGCTTATTGCGACACGGCCGCTGCGGTGGTGTGGCGCTCCAAAATCGACTGCACCGTCCGCAGTGCCGAGACGGCATCGGAGCCCTTCTCAGACCAGGCGATGTAGCCGTCGGGCCGCACCAGCATGACGTCGCTGCCACTGCGGGCTCGAAGTTCCACCAACTCCCTGAAGGAGTCGGCGAGCCGCTTTGCGGGCGCTGTCATCGATGGGTCGGCGTCGGGATCGAAGAGCAGCAGGAAGCGGCTGCGAACGCCGCAGTTGCAGTTCGCAGGCGGGCAGCGTCTCGTTGCTCTCGACATCCGCCAGCAGGAAGAGGTCATTGTATTGAGCGCCCTCGAATGAGAGCTTCAAGAGGTGACGCACCGCGCTGTGGGCGCCGTCGCACCCCACGATGAAGGCCGCGGTCATTTCTTCCCGAGTTCCCTTGCAATCTATTGTAGTGCGTACGATATCGCCTTCCTGCACGGCGGAAACAAAGGATTTCTCGTACTCAACACTACCTCCTCTAGCTACCAATTGTTTCACCAGCAGTCCCTCGGTGATGTTCTGCGGGACCATCGCGATGAAGCTATAAGGGCTGTCCTGGGGCGCGAACCGCATCTGCGCCAGCGTGTGGCCATGGGTGGATACAGCTACCGACGTGACGCGGTTCGCCGTTTCGAGAAAGGGATCAACCAGGCCCGCCATGTCGAGGATCTCAAGCGTTCGCGGGAAGATCGCCAGGGCTTTGGAGTGTTCCGACTGCGACGCGCGTGCCTCGATCAGACGAAATCGTAAGCCGCGCCTGGAACATTCATTGGCGAGGAAGAGGCCGACGGGTCCGGCCCCGACGATCAGAACATCGACATCACTGATATGACTTGGCATGATCACTCCCCTGAGGGACCAGGCGGGCCGACTTACGCGACCGCCGGTTCCAACTTACTCGACTTAGCTTGATAAGTGCCCGGCACCACACGGAAGCTGATGCACAGGCGATTCCATACATTGATGGTCGCAACGGCCAGCGTCAGGTGCACCAGTTCGTCTTCCGAGAAACGCTGGCGGACCTCTTCGAAGATGCTATCGGGTACGTGATCCTGGCTGACCAGCGTCACCGCCTCGGTCCAGGCGAGCGCGGCCCGCTCGCGATCTGAGAAGAATGGCGTTTCGCTCCACGCATTGAGTGCGTATAGGCGCTGTTCGGTTTCTCCGTGGGCGCGAGCGTCCTTACTGTGCATATCGAGACAATAACCACAGCCATTGATCTGAGATGCACGCATACGAACCAGGTGCAAAAGTGAAGGTTCAAGGCGCGATGACTTTCTGATGTACTCTTCCAGTCCGAGCACTGCTTGAAACGCCGCCGGGGCGACTTTCTGACCATCCAAACGAGGTTGCATTTTATGTCCTTTCAACCTCAGAGTAAGGTCGAATGAGTCCCACGTGAAGAGCCATAATGGAAATATAGAGTGAGCCACATGGGAAAGTCCGAGACCTTTCAGGATCTTGCGCTCATGCCGCCCGGAGAAGGCCAGGAATTGGGACGCTGGCTTTACAGCGAACTGCGCGCTGCGATTCTGGATGGCCGCTTGAAACCCGGGTCGCGCATGCCTTCCACGCGGGGCTTATCGAAGCAATATGCTCTCGCGCGCGGGACGGTTGCAGTTGCCTTCGACCAACTGAAGAGCGAAGGCTACGTCGAGGCGACGGTTGGAGCCGGCACCTTCGTCGCAACTCGCATTCCAGACGACACCGTCGCCGTACAGAGTGTCTCGGCAGGGCCTGCGATGGAACCATCCAAGGCTGGACTCGCGTCGCGAGGGCGCGCCACTGTGGATGGGGTGCGGCTGCTGCCGGCCTCGCATTCGCTTGGCATCGCGTTCCGCAGCTACGAGCCTGCGATCGACCTCTTCCCGGTTTCCCTGTGGTCCCGTGTGGCTGGGCGCGTTTTGCGCAACGCTCCGCGAGCTTTATACGGCCAGGGCGATGCGCGGGGCTACTTGCCGCTGAGAAAGGCTATCGCGGAATACATTGGAGCGGCGCGCGGAGTGCGCTGCGATGCGGATCAGATTATCGTCACCGCGGGGGCGCAACAGGGGCTGGACCTTATGGCCCGTATGCTGCTCGATCCGGGCGATGCCGTCTGGATGGAGGATCCTGGCTATCCGGGCGCCGTGTTTGCGTTTCGCGCCGCCGGCGCCAAGGTGGTCGCAGTACCCGTGGATCGACACGGAGTGGTTGTCGATGAAGCACGGAAGTTGCGGCCTGAGGCCAGAGTGGCTTACGTAACTCCGGCCAACCAATTTCCGCTGGGCGTAACAATGGCGCCTCATCGGCGGGCCGAATTGCTCGACTGGGCGGCGGGCCGGAACGCCTGGATTATCGAGGACGAGTACGACGCGGAGTATCGCTATTCCGGCCCTCCGGTGCCATCGCTGCAAAGCCTGGATCGATCCGGCTGCGTGATCTATATGGGGACCTTCACGAAGATGCTATTCAACTCTTTGCGCTTGGGCTTCATCGTTCTGCCGCAGCGCATTGTTGAACCGTTTATGGCCGCGCGAACGGTCCTCGACCGGCATCCACCCACGCTGGATCAGGCTGTTCTCGCCGACTTCATCATGGACGGCCACTTCGGCCACCACGTCCGGCGAATGCGCCAGGTCTACGCTCGCCGGAGTGCCGCGCTGTGCGACGCCAGTAGTGAATTGGCTGGGTGCCTGGATGTGGTGCAGCCGGTCTCGGGCATGCGAACCCTTGGCTGGGTCAAGACCCAAGAGCCGGATTCGCAGGTGGCCGCGCGGGCGCGCTCGCTCGGTCTCGAGGTAGCAGCGCTGTCCGACTTCACGCAGCGTCATGCACACCCTGGCGCGTTGGTACTCGGCTTCGCCGGATGTTCGACAGCCGAGTTGAAGCGCGGAGTCGAGGTGCTTGCGGGGGCCTTCCAGGCCGGCACTTCGGCGGTGCATCAGGGCGCTTGATGCACTCTGCTTCCGGGCAGTTCGCCAGGGGGCGTGTGAACCCACTGCGGCCCCTTGAACAACTTTCGCACTTGAAGGCGGTAGATCACTCCGAGACCTAACAAAACTCCCACCAGTGTCTTCCCGGCGAGCAGATTCGGAGGCATGATCAAAATGACCGAGACGATCACGGCATAGGCGATGGCGATCGCGTTGATCGTGCTGCCCCACTTCCCCAAACTCCACACCGCCAGCGATGTCCACGGCACCGCCGCTTTGCGCGCGCGCCAGGCGAAAATCACCGGGATGATGTACGCGAGATACAGCGCCACGGTGCTCAAGGATGTAACCACCGGCACTGCTCCAGTCCACGCCATCGCGGCCATGGTCGCCGCCAGAATTCCCCAGATCGCCGGACCCGGAGTGCCGTGCTTGGGGTTCACGCGCCGGAACAGTCCGGACCACGGCACACCCTCATCGCGTGCCAGCGAGTACACCGCGCGCGACGCGCTGGTCACGCACGAAAGGCCGCAGAACCACATCGCCATCGACGCCAACGCCGCAATCGCATTGCCCAGGCGCGCGCCCAGAGCCGTTTGCAGAATGGCAATCGCCGCGGGCACCTGATTGCCTGCCGCGTCGCGCGCGGAGAGTGCTCCAGGGATCGACTGGACGGCTAGCGTGAGCGCGATCAGCAGCGCATACCCGGCCACTCCGGCGACGGCGACCGACAGCACGATGCCCCAGGGCGCTGTCTGCCGCGGGTTCGATGTCTCCTCCGCCATGTGGGCCGACGCGTCGAATCCCGTATAGGTCCACTGGGCTTGCAGCAGTCCCAGCAGGAATGCCCACCAGTAAGGCGAGCGGCCGTTGCTGTTGACCGCTTCCAACAGGAACGGCACCGGCTGGCGCGGCGCCAGCGCGAAGACGCAGCCCACGATAATCGCCACGCCGGCGATATGAATCACCACGCTCGCGTTATTAAGGATGGCGACCAGGCCCACGCCAATGTGATTGAGAATGCCGTGCACGATCAGCGTGAACGCGAACATCATGTAGACATTCAGAGGTGTCGCCGCAATGCCCAGGAACGGCAGGATGAACTGCGCGCAGCCGTAGTTGATGCCCGCCTGCGCCGCGATCAGGCCGATGATATTCAGCCATGCCACCAGCCATCCCCAACCCGCTCCACCCAGCGCGGCGGCCCAGTGGTACATCGCGCCGGAGGTCGGGTAGGCCGAGCACAACTCCGCCATGCTGGCCGCAATCGCCAGCGTGAACACGGTCGACAGCGGCCAGCCAATGGTCATCTGCAGAGGCCCGCCCATCTCCAGGCCGTATCCGTAAAGCGTCACTGCTCCGGTCAGAATGGAGATGATCGAAAACGAGATGGCAAAGTTGGAAAAGCCCCCCATGTTGCGGAACAGTTCCTGCGCATAGCCGAAGCTCTTCAAGTCTTGCGTGTCGTTGCTAGGCATGGAGTCTCTTTCGATTTCACGCCATCGCGGGATCGCTGAAGCCGTGCTTGCCGGTCTCCACCCGTCCCGCGAATCGGCGCAAGTAGTCGCGCTCGCCCGCCACCGTCACGCCAAAGTCGTACCACTGATGGCTGCGCGCCAGCCGCAGCACGATGGAGCGAGTGGCCCCCGCAGCGAGGCTCATCGCTTGCTTCCCGCTCTTGTATGAATAGTCGTTGATGCTCAGTGTGCACGCGGCTTTCAGCCGGCTCGACGCCCGTACTTCCACGTCTCCCGTTCGCAGGTAGCGGCACTGAATGTCGAGCGCCGGATCTTGCGCGCTGCCTGAGAATTCGCGGAGGAAGCCGTTGGGCCCGCACACCCGCAAACGATACACGCCGCCTTCAAACCCCGCGATCTCCCACGTGTCCGCGACCCGTTGCCCCGCGGCGACCGCGTAGGCACGCGTCCGCAGTTCGGTCTTGCCATGGAACTTCCCCGGCGTGTAAACGTGGAACGGAGAACCCGCCGAGGCCTTGCCGAAAATTTCGCTGCCCGCGGCCACGGCGATTTCGAAGTGCTTGCCATCGGCGCTGACCGCGCCCTCCGCGTGAAGTTCGTAAGGCAATGCGCATGAGGGGCGAATGCCCGGCTCCTGCCGCGTGACTTGCCCGACGTCGTTCGCCGAAACCTTCTTGTACCCGGACGGCAAAGGCTGGAATTGCGCCTTGTGCACATCTTCCAGAAACGCGTTCTTTGCCGGGAAGGGCAGCGATGCCGTGCGCGTTTCTTCAACCGGCCGGAACACCGCACTCAGATCGCCGCACACCGTCCTGCGCCACGCGCTGATGTTTGTCTCGCGGATCTCTCTCCCTGTGCGATGGCTGACCACGTTCTCCAGCAACTGCAACACGGAGGTGTGGTCGAACACCTGCGAGCACACCGAACCGCCGCGGCTCCATGGCGATGCCACCACCATTGGCACACGGTACCCCAGCCCCACCGGTCCTCCGCGCGCTTCCCGCGCAGGGTGCTTCTTCAGGTCTTGATCCAGCTGTAGATACTCCACTCCGGTGTCGAGCCCCGGCGACGTTTTCCCGGTCTGCGGATCGTTAGGATTCGGCGCGACGAACGGGGGCACGTGATCGAAGTAGCCATCGTTCTCGTCATAGGTCAGCACGAAGATGGTCTTCTTCCAAACCTCGGGATTGCGCGTCAGAATGTCGAGCGTCTCCGCCAGGTACCACGCGCCGTACCACGCCGACGACGGATGATCGGAGAACTTCTCCGGCGCCACCAGCCAGGAGACCGTGGGTACTTGCCCCTTCTCCACGTCCTGCCGGAACTGATGCAGAACATCGCCCTTGGGAATCGCCATCTCGCGGACCTTGTCGCCGTCGGTGTAACGCAGTTGCGAGAGTTGCCGGTAGGCAGGGTCGCCGGCATTGGTCGTGAACGCCCGATTGTGCAGGCTGCGTGCACGTGGCGACACTTTGGCGAATGCCTCCGCAGTCCAGCGGGCGCGCTCGGAGACGGCCTTGCGCAACTGCACTTCCTTGGTGGCCAGGTCCTTGGTGCGCTTCGCGGCCTCCGCCGCCCCGGTGGGCGCCGGACTGTTGCGCAACTGCTCGATTTCCGCCGGAAGAGTCGCAGCCAAGTGATCCATTTGGCGGCGATAAGTTGCCAGGAATCCAACCTGGTATTGCTCAAACCACTCGATCGGGTTGTCGGTGAAGTTCGCCAGCCAGTGATCTTCTTCCTTATCGAATCCGGTATCCAGACTGAGTTCGTTCTGGTAGATCTTCCACGTCACGCCGGCGTCTTCAAGGCGTTCCGGAAAGGTCGTCCATTTCGCCGGGACACCGTAATCCACGTCCGAGTTCCGCACGTTGGCCATGGAATCCGCTCGCTGCTGTTCGCGGATCGTGCCTGTCCACAGGTACAAGCGATTGGGCGTGGTGCCGGTCAGCGATGAACAGAAGTGCTGGTCGCACACCGTGAAGGCATCGGCCAGCGCGTAGTAGAACGGAACATCCTGCCGGTCGTAGTAACCCAGCGTCAGCGGCATCGCGGCAAGGTCTTTCCGGCCCGATGGTTTCGCGTCCAGCCACAGGTCGTGATTGCCGTGGTTGCGGGCATCCGTCTGGTCCCGCCAGGAATGCGGCAGGGAGCCCAGCCACGTCGCGTTGCTGCGCTTCATGTCGAGGTGGAAAGACCTTG
>JBDTPR010000082.1:0-14507 GCA_039932635.1 Candidatus Solibacter sp. | reverse complement strand
ACCATGTTCTTCACAGAGAGCGTCGCGACCACCGTATTGTGGGTCTTCAGCATTGCCGCGTTGATTACGTACGCATCGGGATCCATCAGCCGCGCCGCCAACCGCACGGGCTGCAAATGCAGATCGTAGTCGATCAGCGGGATCACCTGATATTTGGCTTCCTCGTTCAGATCGATCAGCGAAACCTGGCGCGCGTCCTTATCCGCCGCCAGCTTGGCGTAGCCGAAATTGCGGAAACCCGTCATGGTATCGCCCGCCGACGATTCCACAATCATCACCGGCAGCTTGTACTTCGGCTGCAGGTAATCCAGAATGCCCCAGAGCGCATCGGCATGTGTCGCCGCCAACTGCCGTTCGGTCGATACGTTATTGACCTTGATGATCACGTACTTCTTGCGCTGGATCACCGGCTTGATCTGATGGTCGATCGCTTCCAGGGCGTCGTGCACAATTTTGCGCCGCACGTCCCCCTTCACAATGGAAACGGTGCTCCGTGCCGCCGGCGTCTGGGTGAAGCTCAGCGGAGGAGTATTCGGTCCTGCCACCTGTGCGCGTAGCGCGCTCAAGCCGCCCAACCCGGCGACCGCCTGGAAGAAATTTCTGCGGGAGACGTTCATGCCATACCTCCGAAAACAGAATATCAGACCTTATTATATACATACTCTGAAATTGTAGGCGGCCTCCGTAATGTTCATTGCTACAATCGCGTCATATGATGAAGTGCGTTCTCCCGCTCCTCCTCGCCGTCTCGGCCTTCGCCCAGAAGCAGCCCATCACCCTCGAAACCCTCCAGGCCGGCGGCGGGCGTGGCGGACGCGGTGGCGCGGCCTTCGGCGGAGCCCCCATCTGGATGCCCGACGGCAAATCCTTCATCACTCGCCAGGGCCGCGGTCTCAGCGTCTACGACCCTGCCACCCGTACAACCAAGCCCCTCATCGACACCACGGCCATCGATGCCGCCGCCATCCCCGTGCCCCCCGACGAGGGCCCCGTCGATTGGACCAATCGCCGCGCCCGCCTCGGCGGCCTGCAAATCTCCGCCGACGCCAAGCTCATCCTCTACACCGCGGGCGGCGACCTCTTCGCCATCCACACCGACACCGCCAAATGGGAGCAGCTCACCAAGACCAACGTCGCCGAACTCGATGCCAAGCTCTCGCCCGACGCCCGCATGGTCGCCTTCCGACGCGGGTGGGATCTGTACACCGTCGACATCGCCAGCGGTAAGGAAACCCGCCTCACCAAGGACGGCACCGACACCCTGCGCAACGGCATCCCCGATTGGGTCTACCCCGAGGAGCTCACTCTCGGTACCGGCTTCTGGTGGTCCCCCGATTCCAAGTCGCTCTGCTACCTCCAATTCGATTCCTCGCGCGAGCCCGTCTTCCCCCACGCCGATATGCTCGGCACCCGCGCGGTCTACGAGCCCGAGCGTTATCCGCAGGCAGGCGAGAATAATGCCGACATCCACCTCGGCGTAATCAGCGCCACCGGCGGACCCACCAAATGGCTCGAAGTCGGCGACACGCGCAATGCTTTCCTGATCGCACGCGCCGGTTGGATGCCCAACGCGCGCAGCGTCTACATCCTGCGCATGAATCGCGTGCAGAACAAACTCGAGATGATTTCCATCGACGCTGAATCCGGTGAGGCTACCTCGGTCTTCAAAGAGAGCGATCCCCATTGGATCAATCTCGAAGGCGACATCGACTTTCTCAAGGACGGCAAGCGCTTCCTTTGGACCAGCCAGCGCGACGGCGGCTTCCGCCACATTTTCCTCTCCTCCAATGACGGCAAGAGCGTCAAGCAGCTCACCAAAGGCAATTGGGAAGTCACGGCCATCAATGCGGTGGACGAGGCGGGCGACCGCATCTACTTCACCTCCACGGAGCCCACGCCTACCGAGCGCCACGTCTACACCATGAAGCTCGACGGCACCGGGAAGCGCCAGCTCACTTCGCCGAATTTCACCCACTCTGTCTCGATGGGTCCCACTGGCGCCTTCTATCTCGATACGTATTCCAACCTCACCACGCCGGCCAAAACCACCCTGCATTCGGGTGATGGCAAGGAGCTTTCCGTCTACCGCGAAATCGACCGCACGCAGGCCGACCAGTACGAGATCCTGCCCACCGAGATCCTCAAGTTCAAAGGACCGGACGGCAGCGATTTCTACGCCCGCATGATCAAGCCGAAAGGCTTCGACCCCACTAAGAAGTACCCCGTGATCGTGCCTGTCTACGGCGGCCCCGGAGTCGGCTCACCCGTGCGCAACGCCTGGGCCGGTATCGGTATCGACCAGGTCTACGCTCACAAGGGCTTCATCGTGTGGCAGTGCGAAAATCGCGGCATCATGGGCCGAGGCCACGGCTTCGAAACCGCCATCTATCACAAGCTGGGCATCACCGAATTGGACGATCAGGTCTTCGGCGTCAAACACCTCATCGGGCTCGGCTTTGCCGACCCCGCCCGCATTGGCATCACCGGCGCCAGTTACGGCGGATTCATGACCATCAATGCGATGGTCAACGCGCCCGACGTGTTTAAGGCCGGCGTCGCCGGAGCCCCCGTCACCAGTTGGATCAACTACGACACCATCTATACCGAGCGCTACATGGGCCTGCCCAAGGAGAATCCGGACGGCTACAAGGACACCGCGCTCCCGCCCAAGGCCGCTAATCTCAAGGGCAAGCTGCTCATCTTCCACAATTTCGAAGACGACAACGTGCTCTTCCAAAACACGCTGCAGATGACCAACGCGCTGCAACTCGCCGGCAAGCAATTCGAAATGATGCTCTATCCGCAGAAGTCGCACGGAGTCTCGGGCGCCGCCGCGCGCCAGCTCCAGCAGATGACGGTCGACTTCTTCGACCGCAATTTGAAGTAGCGCCGACCTCCCGGCCCACACACGAGTATGCCTTCCAGGAAGAAGTCATCCGACCCGCTCACGCCGCGCCAATTACGCGCCATCGGGCGGGTCCTCGCCGACCCGCACCGTTATCAGATCCTGAAGCTGATTGCCGAATCGCAATGCAAGGCCTGCTCGGATCTGCGCGCCGCCTTCGACATCACGGCCCCCACACTGTCTCACCACTTGAAAGAATTG
The DNA here is from genome assembly GCA_039932635.1 of Candidatus Solibacter sp. GTDB lineage: Bacteria > Acidobacteriota > Terriglobia > Bryobacterales > Bryobacteraceae > Solibacter. The sequence goes on along the minus strand of JBDTPR010000082.1, from coordinate 11,401 downwards.
GAGGCCGCCGGCCTCATCGAAATCGAGAAGCGGGGCAAGTACGTGGACCTCACCTTCTGCCGCGACACCTGGCAAGCCTACCTCGCCGAACTTTCCGCCTTTTAAGGCGTACTAAGTCGCCCCCAATTTTCCCTGAATCCTCCCGCCGGCTTGCCCATCAATTAGATGGTTGTCGAAGTATCAAACGAAAAGGAATTTGAAAATCATGAGCAAACTTACTGGGAAGATCGCTGTCGTCACTGGAGCATCCAAGGGTATCGGAGCATCCATCGCCGAGCACCTCGCCGCTGAAGGCGCATCCGTCGTCGTAAACTACGCCACATCCAAATCCGGCGCCGACGCTGTCGTCAAGCGCATTATCGACAAAGGCGGCAAGGCCATCGCCGTACAGGCCGACGTCTCCCAACCCGAGCAAATCGCCCGACTATTCTCCGAAACCAAAAAGGCCTACGGCACCCTCGATATCCTCGTCAATAACGCCGGCATCTACGAATTTTCCCCGCTCGAAACCGTCACCCCCGAGCACTTCCAGAAGCAGTTCAACCTGAACGTCGCCGGGCTTCTCTTCACCACCCAGGAGGCCGTCAAACTGATGAACGGCAGCGGCGGCTCCATCATTAATATCAGCTCCATCGTGGGCCAGATGCCCGTGGCCACCGGCTCCGTCTACAGCGCCACCAAGGCCGCCGTCGATGCGCTCACTGTGTCCCTATCCCAGGAACTTGGGCCGCGCAAGATCCGCGTCAACTCCCTGAACCCTGGCATGGTCGTGACCGAAGGCTTCGAGAACGCCGGCCTCGGCGAAAGCGAGTTCCGCAAGAAAACGGAAGCCGCGACCCCTCTCGGCCGCATCGCCCAGCCCGAGGACATCGCCCGCGCCGCCGTCTTCTTCGCCTCCGACGACGCCGGATGGGTGACCGGCCAGACGCTCATCCTCGCCGGCGGATACCGCATCTAATTCCGCAGGTGGGGGCTCGCCCACTTGACAACCTGCCACAGGCATAGTTACTATACCCCTATAGAAACTATGCCTAAACAGGAAATGCCTTCGGGAGCGCTCACGCTGCTCATTCTCCGCGTTCTGCACTCCGGCCCGCTCCACGGGTACGCCATCGCGCAGCGCATCCACGCCCTATCCTCAGACGTCCTACAGATTGAGGAAGGCGCCCTGTACCCCGCGCTCCAAAAGCTCCTGCTCAACGGCTGGGCCACCGCAGATTGGGGCATCTCCGAAACCAATCGCAAGGTCCGCTTCTACAGCCTCACCCCCGCCGGACTCCAGCAACTCGACGACGAGCTCTCCGCCTACCATCGCGTCCACGGCGCCATCCAAATGGTGCTCCGCACCGCCTGAGGCGACTATGAGCAACCTTCTACGCCGCCTCCGCTATCTCCTCAACCGCCGCCGCCACGACCAGGATCTTTTCAACGACCTCGAGTTCCACCGCGAAATGGCCGTCCGCCACGGCGGCATGCCCCTCGGGAACGCCCTCCACCTCCGCGAGCAATCGCGCGACGCCTGGGGCTGGACCTGGCTCGAACGCCTCGGCCAGGACCTCCGCTACGCACTGCGCATGCTCCGCAAGTCGCCCGGCTTCACACTCGCCGCGGTGCTCATGCTCGCCATTGGCATCGGCGTCAACGTCGCCGTCTTCAGCTTCTTCGACCTCATGGTGCTGCGTCCCCTCAACGTGCGCGAGCCCGCTACCCTCCTGCGCTTCCACCGCCGCGGGATCACCAACTACGCCTACTCCCTCCCCTATCCGGAAGCCGCCTTCTTTCGCGCCAACACTCGCACTCTTTCCGCCCTCATCGCGGTGAACGCCTCCAACGTCACGGTTGAGGCCGCCTCCCAGGTGGACCCCAAGCCGCTCCCCGTGAACTTCGTCACCGCCAACTTCTTTCGCGAACTCGGCGGCGCTTCCCGCTTCGGCCGCGTTTTCGATCCCGCGCGCGATGAGTCGCCCGCCGCCGATCCCGTGGTCGTCCTCGCCCACGGCTACTGGCAGCGACGCTTCGGCGCCGACCCCTCCGTCATCGGGCAAACGCTGCGCCTCAATGGCCAGCCCGCCACCATCATCGGCGTTGCCGCCGTAGATTTCAGCGGCCTCGGCCAAGGTATCAACGAACCCGCCATGTGGGCCCCCATCGCCCGCCAGCCCTACTTCGTGCGCAACAGCCGTTTGCTTACCGACCCCTCCAGCGAAAGTGCAGGTGTGCAGATCTGGGGACGTCTCGCGCCCGGCCAGAATCCCAAAGCTGCCGAGGCCGAGCTCCACGCTCTCGCCGCGGAGTTGCGCCGCCAATATCCCAACGCCATTTGGGAGGACGAGCGGCTCCCCTCCGAGCCCGGCGGCTTCGCTACCAGCATGATTACCGGCGGGCGCCGAGGCACTGGCGCCGAGAAAGGCGATCCCGTCTACGCCATCTTCGCCCTCGCCGGGTGTCTCACCCTGCTTATCCTCGCTGTGGCCTGCGGCAATCTGGGCAGCCTTCTGCTCGCCCGCAGTGTCGCACGACGCCGCGAAATCGATATCCGCACCGCCATCGGCGCCGGCGCCGGACGCCTGATACGCCAGTTGTTCACGGAGAGCCTCCTGCTCGCCCTGATGGGCGCCGTCGCCGGGCTCGGGCTGGGCATCGCAGTGCTCCGCGCGTTGTTCGCCGCCACCGAGGTTCCCGGCTGGTTCAATCCCATGCCGGACTGGCGCGTCGCCGCCTTCGCTCTCGGCGCCGCCCTCTTGTCGGCGATCTTGTTCGGCCTCGCCCCGGCCCTTCAAACCGGACGCAGCAAACGGCGTCCCGGCATCGCACGTCACGTACTGATCGCCGCCCAGGTCGCCGCCAGTTGCATCCTGCTGATCGTCGCCGGCTTGCTCGGCCGCGCGCTCAATCACGCCTCCTCGGCCCACCCCGGTTTCGAATACAGCCAGGTGATCTCCGTCAACCCCGAGCTCGGGCGCGATAGCTACACCCCGGCCAAAGCGCAGGCGTTCGTCGATACCCTGACCGCGCAGCTCCGCGCCATCCCCGGCGTGGAATCCGTGGGCCTCGCCCTTGCGCCGCCGCTAGGCAATGTCACCATCACCGCCAACATCGAGATCGACGGCCGTCCCATCGCGATCCAACTCAATCGCACCGACGCGCAGTTCCTGCCCACTATGCGCATCCCCCTGCTGCGCGGCCGCAATCTCAAGCCCGGCGACACGCGCGCCGTGGTGATCAGCGATTCCTTGGCCCGCCAGGTATGGCCCAAAGCCGATGCGCTTGGCAAGACATTCCCGCTGGACGAGGGCTACACCGTGGTAGGCATCGCGGGAAGTGTCAACGCCATCAAATTCGGAGAGGCCGATTCCGTCCAGGCTTACCTCCCCATGCAAGCCGCCGATGCGCCCAATCTTCGCGCGCTGGTGCGTACTGTCGCGTCGCCTCGCGATATCGCCCACTCGATCCCGGCGACGGTCCGCGCGCTCGATCCCAATCTCACTCCCGATGTCGAGCTACTCAGTAGCAGTTTCCGCCGGCGCCTGCAGGGCGCTGAATACACCACGCTCGCCGTAACTATTCTCGGCGGCATCGCCCAACTCCTGGCGTGCCTCGGCATTCTTGGAGTGGTCGCCTACGCGGTAGGGCAGCGCACCCGCGAAATCGGCATTCGCATGGCGCTCGGCGCGCGTCCCGCACAAGTGCTGGCCGTCGTCCTCCGCCAGTTCACCGTGCCCGTCGGCATCGGATTGCTGATCGGAGTCGCCGCCGCCGCTGGACTCTCCCAATTCCTGCGCGGGCGCCTTTTCGGCATCAGCAATCTCGATACCGCGACCTACCTCGGAGCCGTCGCGCTCTTTCTGATCACGGCGGCTCTCTCCGCCATTCTGCCGGCCCGCCGTGCCCTGAAGGTAGATCCGCTGACCGCCCTTCGCCACGACTGACCGGCAGGCTGCCGTTCTGGCGTTGTGGGTTGTCTCGATCGGCACGCCGGAATGTGGCGACGTTGGTATGATAGCCATTAGGTCGCAACAGAAGTATATGACGCCGGTGTTAGAAACCCCATCGAAAAACAGTTTGCCCTGGACCGGTATCGCCTGGTTCGGCGCACTGCTGCTGGCGATATACGCGCCGGTGCTGAAGAACATGATCCGGCAGTGGAACAACGATCCCGATCTGGGACACGCGTTCTTCGTGCCGGCGATTGCGGCCTACATCGTGTGGCAGGACCGTGATGAGCTGAGCGCAATGAAACCAGAGCCCAACCTTTGGGGGTTACTGGTGATTGCCTGGGGTGCGATTCAACTGTTGATCGCGACCCTGGGCGCTGAGCTGTTTACCGCGCGCATGTCGTTCGTGGTGACACTGATCGGTGTGGTCTGGACGTTGGGCGGGACCAAAATGCTGCGCAGGCTGGCGTTCCCGCTGTTCCTGATGTTTTTCATGCTGCCGATTCCGTTGGTGATCTATCAGGCAGCCACGTTCAAGCTACAGATTCTGGCGAGCCAGTTGGCCGATGCGGCGCTGACCCTGCTTTCGGTACCGGTGCTGCGCGAAGGCAATGTTCTGGAGTTGCCCAATCAGAAGCTCTCCGTCGTGGACGCCTGCAGCGGGATACGCTCGCTGCTCTCGTTGACGTTCCTTTCGCTGGTGTACGGCTACTTTTTTGAACGCAAGACGTGGATTCGCGTCGTGCTGTTCTTTTCCACGATTCCGATTGCGATTATCGCCAACGCCAGCCGCGTCACCATGACCGGAATCATGACCCAGATCAAGGCTGAACTGGCCGAAGGGTTTTTCCACGAGGCCGAGGGCTGGGTGATCTTTATGGTGGCGCTGGTGATTTTGATCGTGTGGCACCAGATTCTGATCCGGGGAGTTAAGTTTTTGGAAGCCAGGAGGGGCCGGTGAGTTTCTTCAATAGCAAATATGCCCGCATCGTGACCGTCTTTCTGGTGATGCAAGCCTTGGTCTTCTACGCCATCGGACTGCGTGCGGAAACCACGCCTACGTTGCCTCCCCTGGCCTCCCTGCCGAGTGTGTTGAGCGGCTGGCAATTATACAAGGACGTCAAAATCGACCAGGAAACGCTGGACATCCTGAAGGCGGACGACACTCTTAACAGGGTCTATATTAATCCTGAGAAGACCTCCAGCGCCTTCCTGTTCGTGGCGTTCTTCAAAACGCAGCGTAATAATCAGGCTCCGCATTCACCTAAGAACTGCCTGCCGGCCAACGGCTACGAGCCGATTGAATCCGGCCACATTCAGGTGGCAGTGCCCGGGCGCGCGGAACCGGTGGAGATCAATCGCTATCTCACGGTCCGCGGCGATGAGAAGAGCGTGACGCTTTACTGGTACCAGAGCCACGATCGCGTGATCGCCGGTGAGTTCTCCGCTAGAATCTGGCTGATTGCGGATTCGATCCGCTATCACCGCAGCGATACGTCGCTCGTCAAAGTGGTGGTGCCGGTGCGCAATAACGACGCGGATGGCGCCACGAAGACGGCCGTCGAGTTCGTGAAGGCCGTTTTCGCGCCGCTCTCCAGCCAGTTGCCCACGTAGACGGGATCTATCAGAGCCGCGACCGTGAGGGAGTGGTTGCTAACTTGTTTCGGGATTCCGGCGACCGCTCCCTGACGGTCGCGGCTCTGCCTGGGACTCTCCCTATCGCGGGTGAGTGAATTCGTTGGCGTGCGGGATCAGACGGAAGTAGAGTTCGCCCGGCAGGTTGGTGTGCCAGTAGCCCTGCCAGCGCGCCAGCCCGCAGATTCCCAGGAACAGCACCGCGATCCCCGCGCCCATCGCCCAGGCCGGTACGCGGCGTCGGCGCGGGGCTGCCATGAACAGCGCTCCCGCAGCCGGGCAATCGGCGACGCATTCCATGCAGCCGATGCACTCGGCGGACTGGATGGTGATCAACTTGTCCACTGCGAGCGAGGATGGACAGGCCTTGGAACACTTGCCGCAATCGATGCACAACGACGTGTCGCGCCGAATGCGCAGCGGACTGGCCAGCGAAACCAATCCCATCATGGCGCCGTAAGGGCACAGGTAGCGGCACCAGAAATTCTGCACGAAGACCGAAGCGACCACCAGCACGGCAACGACTATGCCGCCGGCGAGCCCCATCGTACGGAAGAAGTTGAGCATCTTCACGTCGCTGACTATCCCGTAGGGACCTTCCAGGAAGGCGCGGATGCCATCGACGGACATGGACGCCACCGCCGCAACGAAGAGGGCCAGCAGGCCGTACTTGAGGCTGCGCAGCGCGATATCGAGCTTGCGCGGCAGGCGGAAGTTACGTCCGAACGTCTGGCGTCCGAGCTTCCAGAGGTACTCCGAGAGGGTGCCGACGGGACACAGCCAGCCGCAGAAGCTCTTGCGGAAAATCCAGGAGGCGGCCAGGAAAGCGAGCAGCAGGAACATGCCCGCGGGATGCAGGCGCGGCATCTCGCCCGAGAGCAGGAACACCTTTAGATTCATCAGAGAAGCGATCGGCAGCCAACCTTCGACACCGGGAGGACGAGTGGCGAACAGGCTGCGTCCGCCGGACTCGTAGTAGCGGACGAAGAGGTAAAACTCGATGCCGATCCAGAGATTGAGGGCGAAAAAGGTGAACTGAAAGCCGCGACGTAGGGCCTGCGACCGGTCGGGCGCGGCACGCTTGAGGAGTTTCTTGCGGAGCGGCTTGGGGGGCGGGGGAGCCACGGTTGCCATGTCTTGCTACCTCTATTTAAGACTAAAGTGTCGAAAATTGCAACGCAGTGACCTGAGTCACAGAGGCAGGCGGAATTGGCTTCGTTTTAGCGCGCTGGGGCGGCCCGGTTTTCCCAGGTGGTATAGAGCGAACTGCGCTCTTCGGGCGTGAGTGGCGCGGGGTTGGGGCTGGGAGCGTCTTCCAGGCAGTGATTATTGACGTAGCAATCGAGCTTCTGGCGCATGGCGGCGCGCCCTCGGTGAAGGCGCGTCTTAACCACATCCGTACTGAGACCAAGGACTTGCGCGGTCTCCTCCGTGGTGAGTTCCTCCAGGTCGCGCAGCAGCACCACGGCGCGATAGGAAGGGGGCAGTTCGACGATTACGCGGTCGATCACGGCGCGCAGTTCGGTGTTCAGCATGCTGCCTTCCGGGGCGTGGGCCGCATCGGGAAGCTGGTCGGAAGGCGGCAATTCGTCGATCGAGAGTTCGTGGGCGGGCGCGAAGACGCTCTTGCGGCGCTGCATCAGGCAGACGTTGCGGGCAATGCGGAAGACCCAGGCGCGCACGCGGTCCGGCTCGCGCAGTTGGTCGAAGCTCTCGAAGACCTTGAGGAGGGTCTCCTGCGCCACTTCCTCGGCGTCTTCGGGGCTGCCGCACATGAGCCAGCTGAAATGGAAGATTTTGGACCGGAAGTGCTCGACGAAGTGTTCAAAGGCATTTTCCTCGCCGGCGAGGAGTGCGCGTGCCAATCCGGATTCGGCGGGAGTATCCACACCCCGATTGTAACTCCAGTGGCGCCGAGGGCCTTATTTGGTACCATCTACAGCAGGCGCGAATTGGCCTGCCGGAGGGTATGCGCCTTGACTTTCGCATCTCCGGTAATTTATTCTGTCGATTCGCTTTGGCCACGCACCAGGCCGTTCTACGTATGCAGGAAAATGCCAGCCACAAACCGGAAGCCGTAGAGCGTATGCTGGATTCGACGCTGGACAGTGTCGATAGCGCGGAGGAACTGGCGGTCGGCATGGCGCAGCGGGCTGGCATGGACGAAGACGACCTGATGAAGGTCGGCATGGCGATCCGGGAGTCGGTGGTCAATGCCGTGGTCCACGGAAATCGCTATAACTCCAATAAAAAGGTCCGATTTTCGGTTTCCAGCAACGAAACCCGGTTCGTGGTGCAGGTAGGGGACGAGGGCGAAGGTTTCGATTTCAATTCGATTCCCGATCCGCTGGCTCCGGAGAACCTGATGCGCACCTCGGGGCGCGGGATTTTTCTGATTAAGTCCTTCATGGACGATTTCCAGATGCGGCGGCTGGAGTCCGGTGGGACGGAAGTAACTTTGGTCAAGAATTTGGTGTCTAAATAGATTCTGTGGTTTAAGCCAGGAGGCATATTCAGTGAGTGTAAAGTTGACTACTCGGCAGGTAGGTGACGTGACAGTGGTAGATGTGGCGGGGCGGATCACCCTGGGCGAAGGGTCGGCCACGCTGCGCGACGCGATGCGCGATATGGTGAGCAAGAACCAGAAAAAGATCCTGCTTAACCTGGGCGAGGTGTCCTACATCGACAGCTCCGGGATTGGCGAACTGGTTTCCGGCTTCACCACTGTGACCAATAGCGGCGGCAATCTGAAGCTGCTCAACCTCAACAAGCGTGTGAAGGATCTGTTGCAGATCACCAAACTGTACACCGTGTTCGATGTACATGAAGACGAAGCCGGGGCAATCCGCAGCTTCACGTAGAGATTCCGCGGGACGGATGGCAGCGTCTGTCCCGCTTTAGCCGCCACCCACGAATTGAACGATTTCGAGTTGCGAACCCGTACGCAGGATAGTCTCCTGCCAGGACGGTTGTTTGACAATCCGGCGGTCCAATTCGACTGCCACGCGGGCCGGATCGAGTTCCAGATGTTGCAGTAAGCCTAGAATTGTCTGTCCTTCAGGGGCAGCTTGCGGCTCCCCGTTGACCGTAATCTCAATCATGCTTGGTTGACACCCCTGTTTTCAAACCATTATAGTCAGATTTGAGCCCTCTCCCGACACCGAACACGCATGCCTAAGTCCTACACTGAGTTGTATTTCCCTGTCCTGCTCCAGGCAGTGATTGCCATGGGGCTGGCGGCGGGCCTGTTGACCGCCTCCTATTTGCTTGGCAAGAAGGTACGGAACCGCATCAAAGACATGCCGTACGAATCAGGCATCGTGCCCACCGGCGATGCGCGGCACCGCTTCAGCGTGAAGTTTTACCTGGTGGGAATGCTGTTCATCCTGTTCGATATTGAAGCGATCTTCCTGTATCCCTGGGTGGTGGTTTACCGCGATCTCAGCCGCAATGGCTCGATGTTCGGCTTCATCGAAATGCTGGTCTTCGTGGTACTAGTGCTCTCCGGGTTTTTCTATATCTGGAAGAAGGGCGCTCTGGATTGGGCGGACACCGGGCGTTCCGGACGGAAGTGACGGAGTAGTATGCTACCCGAAAATTTGAAAGAGTATCCCGCCGCGGCTGCGGTGGACGCTTTTGACGCCGACGCTATCAAAGGCGGCAAATTCGAATATGGCGAATTGACGCTGGAGATTGCTCCGGCCAAGATCGCCAGCGTTTGCGGCTTCCTGAAGTACGACCAGAAATTCATCCGCCTGAGCACGGTCACGGCGGTGGACCGGTATCCGGCGGAACCGCGATTCGAAATCGTTTACCACCTGCACTGCATCGAACGCAAAGAGCGGCTGCGGTTGAAGAGCCGCCTGCCGGGCACGGACCCGGCGATCGATTCGGTCACTGGCGTATGGCGCGGAGCGAACTGGTACGAGCGCGAGGTTTTCGATCTCTTCGGCGTGAAATTTCTCAATCACCCCGATTTGCGCCGTATCCTGTTGCCTGACGATTGGGAAGGCTATCCGCTGCGCAAAGATTACCCCGTCATGGGGCCAAGGGCTTAAAGCATGAGCGAAGCTGGCGTTCCGGGAGTAACGGCGGAGGTGGAAGAGCCGCAGCAACAGCAGGGCGGCGGCCGCCGAATGGTCCTGAACATGGGACCGCAGCACCCGTCCACCCACGGGGTGCTGCGCCTGCTGATGGAATTGGATGGCGAGAGCATCGTCACCTGCAAGCCCGACATCGGGTTCCTGCACACCGGCATCGAGAAGGAATTCGAAGTCAAGAATTACCAGCAGGCGGTCACCCTGACCGATCGTGTGGATTACCTGGCGCCGCTCTCCAATAATCTGGGCTACTGCCTGGCGGTGGAAAAGCTGCTCCAGTTGGAGATCCCGCCGCAGGCGCAGTGGATGCGCGTCATGTTGTCGGAGTTGACGCGCCTGAACAGCCATCTGGTGTGGCTTGGTACGCATGCGCTGGATATCGGCGCCATGACGGTGTTCCTGTACTGTTTCCGCGAGCGGGAGGAGATTCTCAAGATCTTCGAGATGTTCAGCGGGCAGCGCATGATGACCAGCTACTTCCGCATCGGCGGGCTGGCCTTGGAACCGCCGCGCGGCTGGTATGCGCGCATCAAAAAGTTCATCGACGTTTTCCCCAGCCGGATCGATGAGTACGAGAACCTGCTGACCAACAATCGCATCTGGATTGGGCGCACCAAGGGCGTCGGCTTCATTTCGCTCGAGGACATGCTGGATCTGGCGGTGACCGGGCCGATGCTGCGCGCCGCGGGTCTGGGATGGGACGCGCGCAAGGATTCGCCTTATTCGAGCTACGAGAAGTTCGATTTCGAAGTGCCTACGCGCACCGAAAACGATGTGTACGCGCGGTATCAGGTTCGCCTGGAAGAGATGCGGCAGAGCGTGCGCATCGTCATCCAGGCGATGGACGGCATGCCTGGCGGCGATTGGAAGGCGGATGCGCCGCACGTGGTGCTGCCCGACCGCGAAAAGATGAAGACCCAGATGGAGGCTCTCATCTACCATTTCAAGATCGTGACGGAGGGCTTCCGGGTTCCCGAGGGCGAGGTTTACAGCGTGATCGAATCGCCGCGCGGCGAACTGGGCTATTACATTGTGGGCGACGGTACGGCGAACCCGTACCGCGTGCACATGCGCACGCCGAGTTTCGGCAACTTGCAGGCCGTGCCTAGAATGGTTGAGGGCACCCTGATCTCGGATGTGATCGCCGCCATCGGCAGTATGGATTTCGTGCTCGGGGACACAGACAGGTAATGACATTTTCTCCGCAACTTGAAGCCAGGTTTGACAAACTCCTGAAGAGCTATCCACCGGGACGGCAGCGTTCCGCGATGATTCCGATGCTGATGTACGGGCAGGACGAAATCGGCTCGGTGACCGAGGAACTGGTCAACGAAGTCGCCTCTCGGGTGGGCGTGACGCCGCTGCAGGTCAACGAAGTGATGTCGTACTACTCCATGCTGCACCCGAAGCCGCTGGGGAAGTATCACGTCCAGGTCTGCACCAATATCAGCTGCCTGCTGCACGATGGCGATAAGCTCTACGAGCACACCTGCAAGAAGCTCGGGATTACGCACAAGGAAGTGACGCCCGACGGCCAGTTTTCGATCGAAGAAGTGGAATGCATGGGGGCCTGTTCGTGGGCTCCGGCAGTCCAGGTCAACTACGATTTTCACCACCACGTCACGCCCGAGAAACTCGATCAGCTGCTGGACGGCCTGAGGAAGAAGCAATAACCCATGCTTTTCAACGAACCGAGTCCGCTTGAAACCAAGGTGCTGACGCGCCGCTTCC
>JBDTPR010000081.1:0-14643 GCA_039932635.1 Candidatus Solibacter sp. | reverse complement strand
GGTGGGGCCATGGGCGATGCGGACGCCGTCCCAGGGATCGGGCGGGAAAGTGGGGCCATGGGCGATGCGGACGCCGTCCCAGGGATCGGGCGGGAGCGTGGGGCCATGGGCGATGCGGACGCCATCCCAGGGATCGGGCGGCAGGGTGGGGCCATGAGCGATGCGGACGCCGTCCCAGGGATCGGGCGGCAGGGTGGGGCCATGAGCGATGCGGACGCCATCCCAGGGATCGGGCGGGAGGGTGGGGCCATGAGCGATGCGGACGCCATCCCACGGATCGGGCGGGAGGGTGGGGCCATGCGCCAGGAGTACGGAATCGGTCGCGATGAACATGTGGCCGCTTTCAACCGTGCCGGCGCCATGCAGGATGTTCCACGTGATGGCAAACGTGAAGGTGCTGAGGACCGCGACATACGCGAATTTGTTTTCGAAAAAGCTACGCATTTGATTCTCCTTGTTGGGCTGTGAGTCAGTTTTTGCCGTCTCCGGAAGTTGGTCGCCAGTCAAACCCTGGGACAGCGCGGAATTACAGTACTGTCCTTAAGGTGCTTGCCAGCTCAACCGAAGTTTAGCTTAAAAGGGCCTTACATGCGACAACTAAAGGACCTTACCACCAAACAAGGAGATGGGGGTAATCAGATCGATTATGCGGAATACTCCTTTAGTACTAGGAGTATAGGGAGGATTATTCGGCGCGGAAGCGGACTTCGGGGCGACGCAATACCTGCTCTGGACGGTCGTTTTCGGGCCGGAAAGGGTTCTTGCCGGGATACTCGAGGCGCATGTCGTGGGAGACTTCGTCGAGCATCTCGATCGTGGCGACCTTGCTTTCCATCGCAAAAGCGGTGAGCAGGAGGTTATCGCAGATTGCGTTGATCAGGCGTGGGATGCCTTGCGAGCGGAAGTGTATTTCGTCGATCAGGTGCGGAGAGAAAACGGTCTGGGAGTTCAGACCGGCACAGGTCATGCGCGAATTCATGTACGCGGTGGTCTCCTCGGAACTGAAGCCGCGGAGGGTGCAGCGCAGCGCGATGCGTTGCTTGAGCTGCCGGAATTCGGGGGCTTCGAGCTTGCGGTCGAGCTCCTGCTGACCGGAGAGGATGATCTGTAAAAGCTTACCGCGCCGATTCTCGAGATTGCCCAGGAGGCGGATTTCCTCGAGAACGTCCCATTCCAGGTTGTGGGCTTCGTCGACGATGAGGACGGTGGTGCGGCCGGCGGAGGCGCGCTCCAACAGCATGTTGTTCAGCGAGAGCAGCACCTCGGTTTTGGACAGCCGGTTACAGCGCAGGTCGAGATCGTAGGCGAGGAGTTCGAAGAACTGATCAACGGTGAGGCGGGAATTGAAAAGGGAGGCGAAGGCGATCTGTTGCGCGTTCAGGAAATCGCGCAGGCATTCCAGCATGGTGGTTTTGCCGGTGCCGACCTCGCCGGTGAGGGCGATGAAGCCCTTGCGGCTCTGCACGCCGTAGATCAGGCTGGCAAGGGCTTCTTCATGCTGGGGACTCCGGAACAGGAACGACGGGTCCGGACTCATGTTGAACGGGTTTTTGGTGAAGCCGAAGAAGGCGTTGTACATGATCCGTCAGACGCGGAGCAAACCCCGGTCGAGCGGGCGCCGCACTTCGAATCTTATCATGCGAGGTGCAGCGCGGGGAGTACGTGGAACCACGATTGTGGTTCAGTGTGCGGCAAGCAGAGCCGCGACGTCAGGGAGCGCATGACGGATTGAATTAGTCGCTCCCTAACGGTCGCGGCTCTGATGTCGCGGTTCTGATTATGATGCTTCGGGGGGAGCGGGCGGCGGCGGGGCGGGAGCTGCGGCCGGCTTCTCGCTCTTCTCGCTCTTCTCGTGCTTCTCGGGCTTTTCCGCTTTTTCCGGCTTTTCCGGTTTGGCAGGGGTGAAGACCTTTACCGGGCTGATCAGCAGGTGGGCGTTGCGGCCCTCGAGGCGCGGCATGCCTTCCACGGTGCCATAGGCGGTGAGATCGGCGGCGAAGCGCATGAGGAGCTTTTTGCCGAGATCGGCGTGGGCGATTTCGCGCCCGCGGAACTGGACCACGGCCTTGACGCGGTTGCCCTCGGTGAGGAAGCGGATGGCGTGGTTCTTTTTGAAATCGTAGTCGTGGTCGTCGGTGTTGGGACGGAACTTGAGTTCCTTGACCTGAACGACGTGCTGTTTCTTGCGGGCGTCGTGCTGCTTCTTCTTCAGGTCGTACTGGTAGTGGCCGAAATCGACTGCCTTGGCGACGGGCGGTACCGCCGTGGGAGCAATGAGGACGAGGTCGAGCCCCATGTCCTGCGCTTTGCGGAGGGCCTGCGCCGTGGGCATCACTTCGGTGGTGCCGTCCGGGAAAACCGCGCGGACTTCACGAACGCGAATCGACTCATTCACGTTCTCTCTACGATTCTGCCTGCGAGGAGGAAAGTTTCTGCCTGGATACATTGGTTATACGTTTTTTGGGAGTTTAGGAAAGCACAAGGATAGAAGCTGGGAGCCCCGAAGAACTCTCTCGTCGAGAATCGGATTGAATAGAAGAGGGAAAGACAATCTCAAAGTTTCGTCAAACTCAGTGTACACCAAAATGAAGTGCGCAAATGTGGGGTGAAGTCCCGGGGTAAAGGCGGTGCGGCACGGCCGCCGGGCGGAACCTGGGGGAGGGTTGCTATTCTTGGGATTCCGCGATGCGCACGCGATACTTTTTCTGGCTGGCAGTGGGGGCGATTCTGAGCGTCGCCGCGGTGCTGGAGTTCCGCTCGGCGATGGGTGAAACGCAGACCTGGGACGAGGGGATACACATCTCGGCCGGATACTCCTATCTGAAGTTCGGCGATTTCACGTGGAACGTGGAGCATCCGCCGCTGGCCAAGATGGCGGCGGCACTGCCATTGATGTTCATGGGGCTCACAGCGGAGCGCAGCGGGCCGGACGGCAAGCGCAAGGATCAGGTGGCGTATGGGGTGGACTTCCTGTACAAGAACCGCCTGCACGCCGACACGATACTGATTGCGGCGCGCACACCTAATATTCTGCTGACCCTTGCGTTTGCCTTGGCGATCGCGGTGTGGACGCGGCGGCGATACGGTCCGCTCGCGGGGATTGCGGCGGCGGCGCTTTGTGCCTTCGACCCAAACCTGATCGCCCACAGCCGCTACGTCACCACGGATTGTCCGGTGACGGCCTTTTTCTTTTTCGCGTGCGTGCTGTGGGTAGAGTATCTGGAAACGGGATCGCGGCGGCGGCTGATGGCGGCGGCGGTGGCGATCGGGCTGGCGTTGATCACCAAATTCTCGGCGATTCTGCTGATTCCGTCGCTGGTGATTTTGTATGCGGCGTGCTGGATCCGGCGGCCTCGGGAATTCGGCGTGACGCGCTTGCTGGTGTCGTGGGGGACGGTGCTGGCAACGGTGACCGTGCTCGTGATGGTGGTCTACTGGCCGGAGACGATGCGCTGCCTGCACGGCGGCGTGCCGAAGATAGCCGACCTGGCGACGCGCAACAATCTGATCGGCGAGGGGCTGTTCCGGATGGGAAAGCGGTTCGGCTTGCCGGCGCATCCTTACCTCCTCGGGCTGAATCATGTGGCCGATCACAATGCCGGGGGACATTCGAGCTACCTGTTGGGACTGCGGTCGGGGACGGGCTGGTGGTATTACTTTCCGGTGGTGTATGCGGTGAAGAGCACGATGGCGGCGCTGGCGGCGACGCTGGTGCTGTTGTTCGCGGGACTGGTGCAGGCATGGCGCCGACAATGGCTTTCGCCGATGGCGCTGGGGCTGGCACTGCCTCCGCTGGTGTACTTCGCGTTCACCATGTCGAGCGGGATCAATATCGGCATGCGTCACATTTTGCCGGTGTATCCCTTTGTGTATGTGGGGGTGACCGCATGGCTGTCGGAGCGCAGGAACTGGCGGCCCGCGATGTACGTGCTGGCAGGGCTGGCGGCGCTGCAGGCGGGCGAGTGCGCGCGCATCAATCCCGATTACCTGGCGTTTTTCAATGAACTGTCGGGCGGGCCGGGGAAGGGGCCCGAGTACCTGGTGGATTCGAATATCGACTGGGGCCAGGATGTGAAGAAGATGGCGACCTGGCTGAAGAAGAATACCGGGTCCACGCGGGCGCGCGTGTTCTATTTCGGCAATGCGCAGATGCGGTATTACGGCGTGGATGAAGTGGGCTACCCGGAGCCGATGGATCAGAAGGGTTGGGACGCGGTGGACGAATTGTGCGTGGTGAGTGTGACTCCGCTGCAGGGCGTGTATGTGCCGCTGGACGTGCTGGCTCAGATGCGACTGCGCGAGCCGGTGGCTAAGATCGGGTGGAGCATGTACGTCTACGATTTGCGCAAGAAGCGGACCGCGTTGCCGGGGAATTGACGGGTCTACGGGCCCTCGAACTGGCCGCCCCACAAAAGTAGTGCGAAGAGTAGTACAGCGGCTACCACCAGTTCGGATGGTTCGGGGTCCACGGGCAGGCGGGCGCGGGGGCCAGCCAGTCCATTCCGGTGTCTCCTCCGATTGGGGCTCCCGGCGGTGCATCGGGGGCGGGCATGATTCGCATGGTGTCCGCGGGACGCTCCAGGAAGCGCTTGATATCGGAAGCTAGTTGGCGGTGCTGGGCCTGATCGCCCTCGGTTGCCGGCGCCGCTGTGCGCAGGCGCGTGGCGAGCTTTTCCAACTTGAATGCCGCCATCGCGCGCACCTGCGAGTTGCTCGATCCGGTGGCCAGCCAGGTCACGCGATCCACCAGCACGCGCTCTTCGGCGCGCCGCACTTCGGACTCATAGGGTGTGGCCGCGGGCGCATCGAAAGTCGCCTTCACCAGCCGGTCGATGACCTCCTCCAGGCCCGGGAGCGCGGGATCCACGGCGTGCTGCGCCACCATGCGGGCCGCGCGGTCCAATTGCAGCGTGAAGCCGATGGTGACATCGGCCGCGACGGCTGCGGGCGTGATCGGGTCGAAGGTGTCTCCGGTGGTTCGCGGGAAGAGTTCGCGATGGCGGCCGAAGCCCGGCGGACGCGGTGGAATCAGATCGAGCGCCTGCTTGGGAATCACCAACTCGGCGGGCTTCAACGTATTGGCCAGCGCATGCAGGGCCTTGCGCTGATTTGCAGCAGCCTCCCATTTGACACCGGTGCGGCCATCGCCGCGCATCGCGTAAATGTAGTCCTGGCCGGCGATCATGCTGGCGGTCGATTCGACGGCGTAGCGATGATACATGTAGATGGGCACGAGCGGCTCTTCGATCATGGCCATGGGCGCGCCGTGGCGAATGGTCTTCTCACCCAGGCGATTGAGCGCCGAGCGCCGCAGCTTCATCAGGCGATTCAACTCGTCGGCCTGATTGACTCCGTTCGACCACTGGTCCACCTTGGGATTGCTGTCGGTGTCCTGATTGGTCATGTAACGCAGGTCTTTGGCCCACGCGTCGTTGAGGATCTGCGCGAGCGGCGCGGACTCGTCGCCGCGGGGCAGCACGCGATAGCCGTAATTGATGGCGACCTTGTCCCAATCGCCGATCTTCGCCGGATAGGCGTCGGTCAGGTCGATTGACCCATCGGCGCGCAGCTTCTCTTGCGGGTGCGGATAGTCCATCACGGAAATCCAGCCGGCGGTGCTGTCGTAATAATTATGGCCGAGTCCGAGCGTGTGTCCCACCTCGTGCGCCGCCAGTTGGCGAATGCGGGCGAGCGCCGTCTGATAGAGCACGGGGGGCTTCTCGGCGCCGTTCTCGTAGGGCGAGAGGAGCCCTTCGAAGATGAGATAGTCCTGACGGTCGCGCAGGCTGCCGAGGGTCACAGTGGCTTTGATGATTTCCCCGGTGCGCGGGTCGGCGACGGTGCCGCCCATGCTCCAGCCGCGCGTGGAGCGGTGCACCCAATTGATCATGTTGTAGCGTATGTCCATGGGGTCGGCGCCCTCGGGCAGCACCGCGACCTGGAAGGCATTGCGGAAGCCAGCGGCCTCGAAGGCCTGATTCCACCAGCTTGCGCCCTCCACGAGCGCGCGCCGCACATCTTCGGGCGCACCGGAATCCACCCAATACTGAATCGGCTTGACGGCATCGCTGACGGCGGCCGAGGGGTCCTTCTTCTCCAGGCGGTGGCGACGCAGATAGCGCTTCACCATGGGCTCGCCGATGGGCGTGCTGTAGTCCATGTAGGTGAGGCCGCCATAGCCCGCGCGCGGATCGTCGTAGCGCGGCTGGTAATTGGTGTCGGGCAGTTCGACCAGCGAGTAGTGCTCGCGCAGCGTGACGGCTTCGGCGGTGGGCGTGACGCTGGCGACGGTGCCGGAGAAGAGTCCGCCGCCGCGCCCGACGCCTCGTCCCGCGGCAATTGCTCCTGGTGTTACGGAAATGGGAGGCGGGCCCTGATTCGGTCCGCCGCCTCCACCGCCGCGTCCGCCGCCGCCTTCATTGGTGAAGGTGAGGGTGACTTCGATCTCAGTGTTTTTGGGGAATGCTTTGGTGCGGGGCAGGTAGACGGCGCTGCGCGTGCGATCGACGCGATAGGCGCCGCCGCCGAGTGAGCCGCCGGCACCATGGCCGTCGCGCAGGAAGAAATCCGAGGCGTCCACGAGGAGGCGTCCGCTGGTTTCGCCCGCCACGGTGAAGCCCCAGAGAATGGATTTGGCGAAGGAGTCTTCCACCGACTTGCGCTCCGCCGGATTGCCACTGGAGGAGCGGAAGCTCTCATTGCCCTGCACCATCATGACGCGCGGACCGACGCGCTCGAAGGTTACGATTTTGCCCTGGCCTTCCTGGCCGCGGTCGAGGCCGATATCGTTGGAACCCAGGCCGGCGGCGAGTCCGGTGGCGTAGAGCACCGGAGAATCGAGACGCGGAATTTCGAGAAAGAGATTGCCGGTGCGCTCTTCCCAGTACACCGGGAAGAAGCCATCGATCTTTTGCATGCCGGTGGTGCGCTCTTCGATGCTGGGGATGCGGGCGGGCGCCTGCGCCTGCGCGGGTGCGCCGCCACGGCCGCCTTGCTGGGCGTGCAGCGACGAAAGGACAGCCAGTGCGGTGAACAATCGGAACATAGGGCGAGTGACCTCAGGGAACTATTATAAGGGCAAGGCGCGCCTTGCCCGCTCGCCTGTCCGAGCTTCGCTCGGAGGCACCGACTGAAGTCGGTGCGCAGACTGAAGTCCGCCCCACAAAGCCCGGAGCACCGCGCTAAATGGCCAGATTTTAGATTCCGACCAGGGGTGCTTCGGCGTCGCCGAAGCGGTCTACCTTTACGCCCATGCGATCCATGATGGACATGTAGAGGCTCGACATCTTTCGATTCTCGTCGCCGGCCTTGATGAAATCGAGCGTGCGTCCGGTCTTCAGCGTGCCGCCCAGTCCGCCGGCCATCACCAGGGGGAGACGGCTGTTGTCGTGCTTGCGACCGATCCACATGTTTGACATGAACATCAGGCACGAGTTATCGAGCACGGTCCCGTTGCCCTCTGGCATGGCGTCGAGTTTGGTGGCCAGGTACGCCAGCTGGCTCAGGTGGAAGCGCGCTACGCGTTCGTAGCCATCGGAGTTGTTGTTGTGGGAGGCGGCGTGATGGCCGTCGCGCATTTCGAGGAAGGGATAGTAGAGCGCCGAGAGATCGCGCGCCAGCAGCAGGGTGGCTACGCGGGTTTTGTCGGTCTGGAAAGCGATGGCGATGATGTCGCACATCAGCTTGGTGTGCTCGCGGAAATCCTCGGGCAGGCCGTTGGCCGGGCGGTCCATGGTGTAGACAGGGCGGTTGTTCTGCTTCGCCACTTCGTCCGCTGTGTCCTTGCTCTTGCGCATGCCGTCTACGCGATTTTCGACTTCGCGCACGCTGGTGAGGTATTCGTCCAGCTTCGCCTTGTCGCTGGACGCGATCTTCTTATTGAGGGCCTCGGCATCGCCGCGCACGCGGTCCAGGATGCTCATGTTGCGCAGGCTGCCGCGGTTCTCGAAGAGGCTGTCCCAGGCGAGCGACGGGTAGACTTCGTTGGGCACAGGCGAATCGGGGCTCTGCCACGAGATGTGCGAACTGTAGGCCATGGAGAAGTTCGACTCGTGGTAGCCGGTCATGGGCTGTTCACAGGCGAGCACCATGCTGGCTTGCGGCGTATCCTGGCCGACCTTATTGGCGATCATCTGATCGACCGACACGCCCGCCTTGATGATGGCGCCCTTCTGAATCATGGAGCCGTTCAGCAGGCTGCCGGTCTGTCCGGGATGAATGCCCTGGCCGGTGGCGCGCTTGTGGAAGAGCCCGTGGATCACATTGATCTTGCCCTTCAGCGGTTCCAGCGGCGACAGCGTTTTGCTGAGCGTCATTTCCGCGCCCGAGCCCTGCGCGTCCCAGTGATCTTCGTTCACCCCGTTGCCCATGAAGAGCACGGCGAAGCGTTTCGGCAAGGCCGCCGGAGTGGTGGCATCGGCGAAGGCGGGAAGCGATTCCAGCCACGGCAATGCCATGGTGACTCCAGCGCCGCGCAGTACCGTACGGCGCGAGATGCGGTAGGCGGATTTCGGCGTTTGATTGGGCATTCGGTTCACCTTTCGGAGGGGGTGTCGGTTCTTCGTTTGTTGAGGAATTGCTGGCTGGTGACAATGGCATCTACCAGCGGTGTGAAATGGTTTCCGTTGGCGGCGAGCCTCGCCTGCATGCGCTCGATCAGCGGTTCGTCGGAGAGTTGGAGCGAGCGGCCGAGCGCGAAGGCCAGCAGCTTGCGGCTGAAGTTTTCGGTGAAATCTTTTTGACGGTGTTCGAGGATGAAGGCCTTCACGCCATCCAATCCAGCGCCCTGTACGCCGCCGGGGAATTCGGCCGCGGTCTGCACCGGGCGGCCGCCCAGATCTTTCTCGCGCTTCTCGCCGACCGGGCCGTAGCCTTCGAAGGCGAGCCCGAAGGAATCGAAACGCGCGTGGCACGCGGCGCAGGCGGGGTTCTCGCGATGCTTGGCCAGCATGTCGCGGAGGGGCAGATCCATCTTGCCTTCGTCGTGCGGCAGTTCGGGCACATTCGGCGGCGGCGCGGGGATGACTTCGCCGAGCACGCGGCGCACTACCCAGTAGCCGCGCTTCACGGGACTGGTGCGCAGGCCGGGCGAACTTTGCGTGAGGAAGACCGACATGGGGAGCAGGCCGCCGCGACCGTAGGCATCGGCGTTGTCCACGCGCACCCAGGTGTCGGGGGCGCCCTTTACTTCGGGCATCGCGTAGTGCTTGGCGAGCACGGGATTCACGAAGGTGTACTTGCCATAGAGCATGTCGAGCAGCGAGCCGTTGTTGCGGATGATGTTGTCGATGAAGCGGACGGGCTCCTGATACATGGCCTCGCGGAGATCGTTGGTGAAGGCGGGGAAGCGCTCGCGATCCACCGCGTTGTGTTCCTCGAAGCGGCGGAAATCGAAAAGGCTGCCGGCGAATTCGGTGGAGAGTCCGCGGGCGCGTTCGTCCTTGAGCATGCGGTGCGCCTGCGCCGTGATGACCTCGGGCTTCAGCAGGTCGCCGCCCTGCGCGTGCGCCAGCAGTTCTTCGTCCGGCATGCTGCTCCACAGGAAGTAGCTCATGCGGCTTGCCACGGCAAATGCCGAAAGCGGCTGGACGGCCGCGGCAGTGGATGCCGCGGGCGTCGCGGGTTTGCCTGCCACTTGCAGGGCAGCGCCGCTGGCGGGCGCCGCGGCCGAGGCGTCCATCAGGTCCACGCGGTAGCAGAACTTGGGGGACATCAGAATGCTGACGATGGAATCGCGGATCGCGTCTTCGTGGGTCAGGGCGCCCTTGTCGCGGAGTTCACGATAGTAAGCGCGAATGCCGATGAATTCCGCCCTGGTCAGCGGGCGGCGGAAGGCGCGCGCGGCGAACTTCTCCAGCGCGTCGAGATGCTGCGCTTCGGACCCGGCGCGCATCTTTTCCACGCGGCGCAGGGTATCGTTCTCCCACTGGAAGTGATACTTGATGGCCTCGATCACCACCGGGTTGTTGGCGGCCGCTGCCTTGGCAAGGTAAGCGTCGCGCAGTCCGAAGATGACTTCGGAGGAGCCAACGGCTTTATCGAGGGGGCGTGCGCTGCCGCTCTCGCGTCCGGTGCCCAGAATTTCGCCGCTCTGATTGAAGTAATACTGCGTCCAGGTGCGCAGGGTGTGGTCGGCGATGAAATCGAATTCGTCCCAGAGGCGGTCGAGGCGCTTCTTGCCCTGCTCGTCGAGAATCAGTTCCTGCAAGGGATCGTCGTCGCGCCAGTAGCCCATCACGTTGTGATAGCCGGCGCTGAGCAAGCGGCCCTTATCCTGCGAGTCGTCGGGGAAGAAACGTCCGCGCTCCTGCACGTAGAAGACGTCGGGGAAGACGTGGCTAAAGCGCGCGAAGGACGCTTCGTAGGCTTCCTTCTGACCGTCGGGGTAGACCAGGTTCAGATCGCCGTCGCGAGCCTTGATCATGAGTGCGGCGGCGCGCGGGGC
The DNA here is from genome assembly GCA_039932635.1 of Candidatus Solibacter sp. GTDB lineage: Bacteria > Acidobacteriota > Terriglobia > Bryobacterales > Bryobacteraceae > Solibacter. Next base: position 4,199 of record JBDTPR010000081.1, on the reverse strand, counting down.
CGATTCCTGGCCCAGACCGGGGTAACGCGGAATGGTTGGCACTACGGGCACGGGGTCGCTGGCGGCGCGCAGCGCCTTGCGGTCGAAATCGCGGCGGTGGGTATTGAACTGGCGGTACTTGTAGTTGAGCAGCGGCTGCGAATAGGCGCTCAGGCCGCGCATGACGGGGGCGGTGAATTCCATCGCGGTGTGGGCGCGAAGCTTGACTACGAAGTCACGCATCTCCACGCACTTCTTGCGAAGTAGGGCGGGGTCTCCGCCGGGCGCGGGCAGCGCGCGCCACATGGCTTGCAGCTTGGCGACGGGGCCGACTTCCGTCTTCGCCTTATCCTCCGGCGCTTCGATCAGTTGCCAGATCAGCGGCAGATACTTGGGGCTGACTTTCGCCTCGGCGGCGAACATAGCCAGGGTGGCGGTCGGCTTACGTAACTGCGAGCGGTACTTGAAGCGCCAGGCGGCCTCAAAGTACTCCGCGTAATCGGTGGGCTGACTCAGATAGAAGTTGACAATGCGCTGGATGGCGTATTTCTCGCGGTCGGTCTCTACCAGCATGGGGTGAGGGGAAAAGTCGAAACCATCCATTGTCAGTACCATGTGGTCGCCGACTTCGCGCGCCGCCTGTAAGTACTTATTCAGCAGGGCCGGCGACATGGTAAGCGACTCGCCGGTGTTATCGAAGCCGGCGGTATTTGCCGGGTCCACCGGGAACTCGCGTGTGGGACGCATGTCGATACCGGTGAGGTCGCGAATCGAGTTGTTGTACTCAGCGTTGCTGAGGCGGCGGACAAGTACCGGTCCGGGATCGCCGTCGTTCCTTTTGGCTTCGTTGGAGCGCACCGCCTGGATCCACTCGACGACCAGCTTGCGGTCTGCGTCGGGCGGTTGCGGCAGCGGTTTGGGCGGCATTTCCCGGGCATTCAGGCGATCTAGCACCAGAGCCCAGTGGGGGAAATCTTTGATCACCGACGCGGTGTTCGTGTAGGCCTTCAAATCGAACTGCGCCGCCGGAGTGGCGCCGCTGTGGCATCCGTTGCAATGCTTGGTTAGAAAGGGGCGGACATTCTGAGTGAAGGCGCGGTCAAGCGCGGGACTTGAAGTGCCGGCTGCCTGTAGGAAAGGGGTGATTGTACAACTGAGTACGGCCAGGATTACTGCGGGTCGAGTGCTGCGTGACATAGGGTTCGCTGTGGAAACGATATCATAAACAATTCGTAAATATTTGTAAGTTGAGTTAGGGATCAATAACTCTGAAGTGGCGATGGAAAACGATTACTGCTTACAGGGCGGCGAAGGTACGCTAACATCGCAGAATGTCCAGCAATCGAGTGGAAGCGTTCAGCGATGGCGTGCTTGCGATCATCATTACGATCATGGTGCTGGAGTTAAAGGTGCCGCACGCAGCGAGCCTGGAATCGCTGGGACATCTGTTGCCGGTGTTCGCGAGTTACGTCTTGAGTTTCCTTTATGTGGGCATCTACTGGAACAATCATCATCACCTTTTTCACTCCACCAAACAGGTGAGTGGCGGAATTCTGTGGGCGAATCTTCACCTGTTGTTCTGGCTCTCGCTGTTCCCGTTTTTTACGGCCTGGATGGGTGAGAACCACTTGGCTCCAGTGCCTACCGCGGCGTACGGAGTAGTGCTGCTGATGGCAGCGCTTGCATACTACATTTTGCAATTGGCGATTATCGCGCATCAGGGGTCGAACTCGCTGCTGGCATCGGCGTTGGGTAGCGACTGGAAGGGGAAACTCTCGCCGCTTGGATACATCTCCGGGATTGTGCTGGCTTTCGTGAATCCTTGGATTTCCGGCGCGCTGTATGCGTTCATGGCTGCGGTCTGGCTGATTCCGGATCGGCGCATTGCTCGCGTGGTGGATAGGGAAGGGAATTAGGGCGCTTCCGGCCTTCGGCCGGTGTACCGACTGAAGTCGGTACGCAGACTGAAGTCTGCCCCACAAAGGCTCGGGTATGGTAGCCTGCCAGAACGTGAGGGACACACCTATGATGGTCGCTAACGCTCCGAATCCTGGACTGGTCTTCGACACACTGATGGCGCATCAGCGCTCTGCCGCGCTGCGCAGCGCGATCGAACTCGACCTCTTTCGCGCTCTCGGGGAGGGCGCCGCAGATTCCGCGACCCTGGCCGCGCGGTGCGGCGCCTCGGAACGTGGGATGCGGATCCTATGCGACTTCCTTTGTATTATCGGCCTGATCGACAAGCAGGGTTCCAGTTATTGCCACACGCCTACCAGCGCTGTGTTTCTGGACCCGGCATCGCCGCATTCGCTGCATGCCACAGCCAATTTCCTGGGCCGAGCGGAGATGCGTGCAACTTACGAGCACCTCACCGAAACCGTCCGCAATGGACGCACGATGCTGCCCGGGGAGGGAACGGTGGAGCCCGATAACCCGGTGTGGGTCGAGTTCGCGCACAGCATGGCGCCGATGATGGCGCCGGTATCCGGACCTCTCGGCAGCATCGTGCTGGCCGGACGCTCCGGGCCGTTGCAGGTGCTCGATATTGCTGCCGGCCACGGACTCTTCGGCATCGAGATCGCGAAGCAGCATCCTGAGGCGCACATCGTCGCGGTGGATTGGGAGAAGGTGTTAGAGGTGGCGTACCTCAACGCGCAGAAGGCGGGTGTGGCCGACCGCTACCAGCGCCTGGCCGGCAGCGCCTTCGATGTGGATTACGGCGGCCCTTACGATGCCGCGCTGCTGACCAATTTCCTACACCACTTCGACGTACCGACAAACGTGACGCTGTTACGCAAGGTGCGCGCCGCGCTCAAGCCGGGTGGCATTTCGGCCACGCTGGAATTCGTCCCGAATGAAGATCGCATCTCGCCTCCGATGGCCGCGGGCTTCAGCCTCACTATGCTGACATCCACAGTTTCGGGCGACGCGTACACCTTCAGCCAGTTGGAAAGCATGCATCGCGAGGCCGGGTTCAGCCAGATCGAGATGCACCCGATCCCAGAGAGTCCGCACACCGTGGTGACGGGCATCGCCTGACCGGCAGCCGCGACCGATACCCCGCGCGGTTCGACTTCCGTTTCGGTACACTCGCAAGCGGGAGTAGAAATTATGAATCGCCGCGAGTTCCTGAGTGCCGGCACTGCCGGCCTGGCCCTGTCCGCCAGACTTATGGCAGAGCAGGCGGCTGACCAGAAGCCGAAGCGTGTCGGCATTATCGGTCCCGGGTGGTATGGCAAGAGCGATCTTTTTCGACTGATCCAGGTATCGCCCGTCGAGGTGGTATCGATGTGCGACGTGGATAAGACGATGCTTTCGCAGGCTGCCGAGATGGTGGCAACGCGTCAGGCGTCGAAGAAGACTCCGCGGCTGTTCTCCGATTACCGCGAGATGCTCAAGGAGAAGGACCTGGACATCTGCATTGTGGACACGCCCGATCACTGGCACGCGCTGCCGATGATTGCCGCCGTGCAGGCCGGCGCCGACGTTTGGGTGCAGAAGCCGATCTCGGTGGATGTGGTGGAAGGCCAGAGCATGGTGGCGGCGGCGCGTAAGCATGGGCGCGTGGTCCAGGTGGGCACGCAGCGGCGCAGCACGCCACACCTAATGGAGGCGCGCGAGCAGATTGTGCGCGAAGGAAAGCTGGGCAAGGTCGGCCTGGTGGAAATCTACTCCTACAGCGGCGGCGGGGGCGGACAGGATCCGCCTGAAATGGAACCGCCGGCCAATCTGGATTACGAGATGTGGACCGGTCCGGCGCCGATGCTTCCGTTCATCCGCGGTAAGCATCCGCGCGGCTGGCGGCAGTATATGGAGTACGGGAATGGCACGCTGGGCGACATGGGGATCCACATGTTCGACATGGTGCGCTGGTACCTGGATCTTGGTTGGCCCAAGCGCATCAGTTCGACGGGCGGCATCATGGTGAAGACCGGGCGGAAGGCGAATATCGCCGACACGCAGACGGTGATCTTCGATTACGAAAATCTGAAGGTGGTGTGGCAGCACCGCTATTGGGGCGGTCCCGCGCCGGACCCCAAGTATCCGTGGGGTGCGACGCTTTATGGCGACAAGGGGACGCTGAAATCGAGCGTGATGTCGTACGACTTCACGCCGACGGGTCAGGGCGGGCAGGCGATCCACAAGGATGTGACCTACGAGTTGGAGCAGTATCCCGAGGACAAGACGGAGCGCGATCTGGAGAAGCACTGCGCGCCGGC
>JBDTPR010000080.1:0-14648 GCA_039932635.1 Candidatus Solibacter sp. | reverse complement strand
TCTTGAGCAGCGGCGTACCCATTTCAACCATGTTGACGCCGCCCTTCAGCGCCGCAGCGGCAACGGACAGGCCCAGCGGCAAGGTGGTCACGTCGACCGAGATCTGGAACATGAAGCGGGTTCTGAGCTGATCGAGGACGCGGGCGGAGGCCGGGTGAGTCTCCTTCCCCGCCTGGGCCCAGGCATGGTCCGGCCGCATCATTTCGAAGGCGGCGCCGGCCGTCAGCCCGCTCAAGGCGAAGGTGCGAGCGCCGTCGAGGAAGGCTCGCCGGTCGATGTGTGCGGGCCGGTTTTCGGTAAACAGGTCGAGCGATTTCCGCGGAAAGTCGGACGGCTTCTTGGGGTCCATAATCGCAGCTCCTTGAGTGACGTAGGCCTATGTTACCCTCGAACGGCCCTGGTTGTCTCGCGGGCGTTCGCTAGGCTTCGCGATGTTCGCCGAATACGGTGCGCAGGCAATCTGAAATCTCGCCCACGGTGACATAGGCGTCGGCCGCTTCCAGAATCGGCGGCATCAGGTTATCGCCGCCGCGCGCGGCACGCTCCAGCGCCGCCAGTTTTTCCGCTACCTGACTTGTGCTGCGGCCCGCGCGCACCTGGCGCAGGCTTTCGATCTGCGCGCGCTCGAGCGCCGGATCGAGCTTGAAGGTGGCGTCGCTGCGCTCGTCCTCCTTCTGGAAGCGGTTGACGCCTACGATGACGCGCGCGCCGCTCTCGATCTGGCGCTGGTAATCGTAGGCGGCATTCTGAATCTGATTTTGGATGTACCCGGTCTCGATGGCGCGCAGGGTTCCGCCGGCCTCTTCGATGGCCTTCAGGTACTCGTGCACGCCGGCCTCGATGGTATCCGTCAGGCTCTCGATATGCTCGCTGCCGCCCACCGGGTCGGCCGTGTTGGCGACGCCCGTTTCGTGGGCGATAATCTGCTGCGTGCGCAGGGCGATGCGCGCCGATTCCTCAGTGGGCAGGGCCAGCGCCTCGTCGCGGGAATTGGTGTGCAGCGATTGTGCGCCGCCCAGCACGGCGGAGAGCGCCTGGAGCGCGGTGCGCACGATATTGACGTCGGGCTGCTGCGCGGTGAGCGTGGAGCCGGCGGTCTGCACGTGGAAACGCAGCATTAGCGAGCGAGGATCGCGCGCGCCGAAGCGGTCGCGCATGAGGTGGGCGTAGATGCGGCGCGCGGCGCGGAATTTGGCGATCTCTTCCAGGAAGTCGCTATGCGAATTGAAGAAGAAGGAGAGGCGCGGGGCGAAGGAATCCACCGGCAGGCCGGCCGCCACAGCGGCTTCGATGTACGCGATCGCATTCGCGAAGGTGAAGGCCAGTTCCTGCACGGCGGTGGAGCCGGCCTCGCGAATGTGATAACCACTGATCGAGATCGTATTCCATTCCGGCATCTGGCGGCCCGCCCAGGCGAAAATGTCGGTGATGATGCGCATCGCGGGGCGCGGCGGATAGATGTAGGTGCCGCGCGCGATGTATTCCTTCAGGATGTCGTTCTGGATGGTGCCCGAGAGCTTGCGGCGGTCGGCGCCCTGGCGCTGCGCCACCAGCGCGTAGTAGGCCAGCAGGATACTCGCCGTCGAGTTGATGGTCATCGAAGTGGAGACGCTTTCGAGCGGGATCTCGCGGAAGAGGCGCTCCATGTCGGCCAGGGACGAAATCGCCACGCCGACGCGTCCCACTTCGCCGGCGGCGAAGGCGTGGTCGCTGTCGTAGCCCATCTGGGTGGGCAGGTCGAAGGCTACCGAGAGGCCGGTGGTGCCCTGCGAGAGCAGGTAGCGGTAGCGCTGGTTGCTTTCCTCGGCGGTGCCGAAGCCGGCGTATTGGCGCATGGTCCACAGGCGGCTGCGGTACATCTCCCGGTAGACTCCGCGGGTGTAAGGGAAATCGCCGGGGGGAGTACCAGCACTCATGAGCGGGAGATCTTCCGGGCGCGCAGGAAGGAGGTGACGCCGAAGTACAGCATCAATAAGGTACAAAACGCGGCCAGCAGGAAACGCCCCATATCGTCGCCGCCGCCGGGAGCCACGCTGCGCGAGAAATCCAGGTAGAGGTGTACCGTACGGAAGCCGAACATGACGGCGAAGCAGATGAAAATAAAGCCGATGATCTCATTCCACAGGGTGCGCGCCGGCTTGAGAACGGCCGGTACCACGTGTTTGACGAATTCGCGGCCGCTGCGCGCGTTGAGATGCTTCCACACACCCACATCGTAACAAACGGCCAAAACCTGGGTCCCAGCTGTAATCTATCGACCGGGAATGGCCGATAGTTAGGCGTGAGACCGCTTGTGCACCCGGGAGCGGTCCACTACAATCGGAACGGGTGGATGCGGACCCGTAGGTGGAAACGCCGGTAGCTTCCGGCGCATCTGCCATTAAGGGGAATCTGTGGAAGAGCCATTGAAGCACCTCATGCAGGAGTTGGGAAACGCGATCAACGATTCCCTCTCTGAATCCGACCGGATTGCGGAGGCAATCGGGGATATCAAACGAGCTGGTTACGACGTTTTCCTGGTACTGGAAGCGACGATCGGCTTCAACCGGCGCGATGAGAACGCCGAAGACGAGGACGAGAACGAGAACCAGCCGGAGATTGCCGAAGAGTCGCCCAAACGTACGTTCGAGGCTACCGGCAAAATCAAATTCACTTCGCAGGACCACCGCTTTTTGCGCGCACTCAAGATTGCCGTGGACGAAGAAAATCGCTAAGCGCGTCAGCGCAATAGCGTTCGGTACACGTCCCAGGTTTCCCGCACGGCCTTTTCCCAACCGAAATCCCGTGCCCGCCGGGTTCCCAGGCGGGCCAATTCGCCGCGCAAATCCTCATCGTCCGACAATCGCCTGAGCGCATGCCGTAACGCGTCGGTGTCGGCGGGATCCACCAGCAAGGCCGCGTCTCCAGCCACCTCGGGCAGCGCCGAGCGGTTCGACGTGATTACCGGAACGCCGGCGGCCATCGCTTCCAGTACCGGGATGCCGAAGCCCTCGTCGAGCGAGGGGAACGCGAAGATCGACGCGCGCCGGTACAGCCCTCCGAGTTCCTCCGGCGAGACGTAGCCGGTTACCCGTATGCGAGCCTGTGCCGGGCTGCGATCGATTTGCGCCAGAATGTCCGCCGCGCCGTAGCCGCTGGAACCGGCCAGCACCAGTTGCCAGTCGGCGGGCAGGGCTTCGAACGCTTCCACCAGGCGCGCGATGTTCTTGCGCTTTTGGAGAGCGCCGACGTTCAGCACGAGCTTCTCGCGGAGGGTCGCCGCGGTGTCCGCGTTCGCCAGGGTTCGAATTCCGTGATGCACCACGTGGACACGCGCCGGATCGGCGCCCAGCAGCTCGATCACCTGCTGACGCGTGAAGGCCGATACGGCGATCACCGCGTCGGCGCGCGCCGCTGCATCGCGAGCCTGGTCCGTGAAGCGGGCGCGGAACTCGGCAGTGGAGTATTCGCCGGTCATCACGAAGAGATCGTGGAAGGTGGCCACGGCATGGCGCATCGGGATCCTCGGCAGGCGCTGATTCAGCCCGTGGAAAAGGGTTGCGCCGCGGGGGCCGAACGGCTCGGCCAGCAGGCGGTGGCGCGCGTTCGGCGGGAGGGTCTCGCGGCGGGCGCGCAGGAAGCGATGCGGACGGTAGCAGAAGTCGAAGCGTGTTTCGGGGTGGGCGGCGGCCAGGCCCCACAGGATCTCGCGCGAGTACAAGCCCACGCCGGAGAGCACATCGCCAATGCTGTAGGTCGCGTCCAACGCGATGTTCGGAGGTTTGGGCAAACGGCTACTCGATACCGTATTGTTTCATCTTACGGTAGAGCGTGGTGCGGCCGATTTCGAGCAGGCGCGCCGCTTTGCCGCGTTCGCCATTGGTGGCATGCAGGGCGCGGGCAATCGCCTGCCGCTCGTTGTCGGGCAGCGAAATCACTGGCGAGCTGGGCGCCATCGCGAATTCGGGCAGAGCGCCGCCGGCGGAGGGAGCAACCGCGGAGGACAGCTTGTCGAGCCCCCGCAATTCGCGGTAATTGGTCAATGCCGAAGGCAGGTCCGCCATGGCCAGGACGCCCTCGGAGTGCAGGGCAATCAGGCGGTCGATGCAGTGCTTGAGCTCGCGCACATTGCCGGGCCAGTCGTAACCTTCCAGCGTCTCCAACAACTCGGGGTTCGGCGTCATGCCGGCTTCTCCCAGAAAATGCTCCACCAGCAGGGGAATGTCTTCCTTACGGTGGCGCAGCGGGGGCAAATGGAGGCCGAAGACATTCAGGCGGTAGTACAGATCCAGCCGGAAGCGGCCCGCCGCCACCTCTGCCTTCAGGTTGCGGTGGGTGGCGGCGATGATTCGGAGGTCCACCTTGCGCCATTGCAGGGAGCCCACCGCGCGGAATTCGCCTTCCTGCAGAAGGCGGAGCAGTTTCACCTGCATCTCCAGCGGCAGGTCGCCGATCTCGTCGAAGAACGCGGTGCCGTGGTCGGCCAGTTCCACGAGGCCGCGCTTATTTTCCACCGCGCCGCTGAAAGCGCCCTTCACGTGGCCGAAGAGCTCGCTTTCCATCAAGGTGCCGACCAGGGAGCCGCAATCGATGGGCACGAACTGGCCGCGCGGGTTGGCGTCGTGAATTGCCCGTGCAACCACCTCTTTGCCCGTCCCGCTCTCGCCCAGTAGCATGACTGGCAGCCGGTTCTCGGCGGCTTTATCGATCATGCGGCTGATTGCGGAGATCTGCGGGGACTGGCCTACCAGTCGGTGTGTCCACCCATCCGTGGACCGTCGGTCGGCATTAGGTTGCAGAATCAATTCGTACGACGAAGCCCGCGGTTTTCTCAACAGAATCTTGGCGAATGCGTTCGGCCAGGCGGAGAGCGCTCTCTTCGGAGGGTTCGGCGCCCACCAATACGCGCCAAATCTCGGGATTTTCGGCTCGCTGGAGCAGGCGCGCCGCGCCGTAGCGCGACTCCATTTGAGCGCGTATGCGCTCGGCGTTGGCGCGGTCGCGGAAGGCGCCCACCTGCACGGCGAAAATTCCGGGCGGGATTCCCGGGGGAGTTTTGATGACCTCGATGCGGACCTTCGCCGTTCCGGGGCCGATGATTCCGAGTTCCTGAGCGGCGGCGTGCGACAGGTCGATGATCCGGCCGCCGATGAAGGGGCCGCGGTCGGTGATGCGGACTTCCGTGGTCTTCTTGGTCGCCAGATCCTGGACGCGCACCCAAGTGTTGAAGGGCAGGGTGCGGTGGGCGGCCGTCATCTTCTCCATGTCGTAAATTTCGCCATTTGCGGCCTGGCGGCCGTGGTAAGGATGGCCATACCAACTGGCGACGCCGTCCTCGGTATGTCCGAGTGGCACCACCACGGGGGTGCGCGGCGGTCGCGGCACAGCGGTGGTGGGCCGCCGTTTGTGTCCGCAACCGGCCAGCGCCAGCATCGCGGCAACGATCAGAAGCGTTCTCATGCCGTTAAGCTTCGATTATGATACATACCCTACTGTAAAGTTACGCATCCGGTCTGCCGATAAGTTGTATATGCAAGAGAGGAGATTAGAAATGCGCATGTTGTGTGCGGACATGATCGATGTCGGCTGGAAAGACCGCGAGGGTGTCGACCGGCACACCACGGCCATTCTGGAAGACATCGCCACCTCGGGCGCGTGCCTGCAGGTAGAGGCGTCCATTCCATTGGGTGTGGAACTCCATTGGGACCAGCCCAAGCAACACTTTCACGGTTGGGTGCGATATTGCGTTTACCGTGAGATCGGCTATTTCGTCGGAGTGGAATTCGACGCTTCGTTCAAGTGGTCGAAGAAGGCCTTCAAGCCGCAACATCTGCTGGATTTGCAGACGTTGGTCCAGCCCAGAAAATAATGTCGAGCGGACCCCGGGGTGGCCGCCCAGCTCTGTCCCGAGATGTCATATCATGGAGCAACGTCTATGCTGGGTAAGTTTTGTTTGACCTTCGCACTAATCCCTGCCAGCCTGTCTCTGGCACAAGGCGTCTATGCCCTCTCCGGTAGCGCTTCATCGCAAACCACCAAACTCGAAAAGCTCGCCGCCGGAACGTCGTACACCTTTCTTTTCAGCGTCGATTCACCCGCCGCCCTGACGGCCGATTCGCGGATCGCCGTCTCCGTGAACGAAGCCGGACGGGTCCTGATTGCCAAGACGCTACACGCCGGCGATGCCGATCTTTACGCCTCCTTCCGGCCCTCCGGCCCTGCCGAACTGCGCGTCGAAGCCAAGGGCGCCCCCGCCGCCAAATATCACCTGCAGATCAATCGTGCGCCGCTCGCTGCCGGGGCGAATCATCGCTGGCAGGACGCCCTGCCGCTCACACTCGGTCAGCTGGTCACCGCCTCCAGCGACGAACTCGAGTATTTGCCGCTACCCGGCACCTCGCGGCGCGACCTGGTTTCCGCGGCCGCGGGCGACCATTGGTATCGCTTCAATTTCGACTCCGCCACTCCCAAGCTGGTCTTCTTCCAACTTGAACTGATGGACCGCGATGACCTTCCGGCCGATGTCTCGGTGTTTCGCGAGGCCGCGGGCAAACTGGAGGAGTACACGGAGGGCCAGGATCCGGTGGCGCAGCCGCACGAAGTCCAGGCGCTGCCCGGCAATAAATTCGCGCCGCGAGTGCTGCGGCAGACCGGCGCCTACTACGTTCGCGTGCGCGCCAACCATCCCGAATTCAAGCTGCGCACCCGCGTCTACGACCCCGCTCCGTATGCGAATCCGCGCGAGGCAGTGCGCACCGCGGTGGACTACATCATGGGCGCCGGCGACTCCTGGTTCGCCAACACACCGCGCCGCGGCGGCGCGTTCGACCGCGTCGCCGGCGTCCACCAGGAGACGTCGCTCTGCGTGGCATGTCACGCCAGCCATTTCTCGCAGCGCGCGCAGCTCTATGCAATCGCCAACGGGTACCCGGTGGCGCAGCGCGAGCAACTCCAATTCCTGGAAGAACGCTTCTACAACAATCCGCGCCCGTTTTACGGCTTCGAGAAGCAGGGCGCCGTGTGGTCGCGCGTCATTTCCGCGCCCGCCAATGTGCTGAGCCGAATCAGCGTGCTCACCAGCCTCTACGAAGACAACGTAAGCGGCACGCCGCGGCCCGCGTGGCGCAAGAACATCGTCGAATACCTAAACCTCTATTACGCGGGCCGCGACAAACTGCCGCCCGACGAGACCAACGGCAACACGCCGTTGGTGAGCGCCCACGAGGTGGCGTGGTACTCGTGGAAGACGACGCACGACGCGCGCCTGCCCGGGATGATCGCGGAGGGCGAGGTCAAGAACATGGTCGATCTGTGCTACCAGACGCTGGCCCTGGCGGAGATCGATTCGGCGAAATACGCGGCTCAGATCAAGGCGAACGCGGAGCGCATTTTGTCGTTGCAACGCCCCTCGGGGCAATGGTCGATGCGCTTCGAGCCCAAGGAGCCCGAGGTCGAATTTCAGACCGGCCACGCGCTGTGGGCGCTTGCCGCGGCCGGGATCGCGGCCGATCAGCCGCAGGTGCAGAAGGGCGTTCAATATCTACTCGCGCGACAGCAGCCCTTCGGCGGCTGGATGGATCCCGCGCAGTCGTTCGAGAATTTCAAGACGCCATTCCGCGAAACCCAATTCGCGGTGCTGGCGCTATCCACGTTCTATCCGAACTCCAAACGGCCCAAGGGCTGGGATGCTCCGGCGCCCACGACATTGTCCAGCGACCCGGCGCGTCTGCTCACCGAACTCGACGCGCTGTGGGAAGTCCCTTCGACTGGCGTGCTGCGCCAGGTGGAAGCGGCTACGCAATCCAATGAGACGCTGGTGCGGCAGGCGGCTGCGGAAGCGTTGGGACGCCTTGCGATGGCGCCAAGCGCTCCGCTGCTGGTCAAACTTCTCGAAGATCCCAGTAAGCTGGTACAGCGCACCGCCGCCTGGGGTTTGCGTCAGATCTACGCGGCGCACCCGGAGACTTCGCATCGCGAGTTGCTGGCGGCGCTCTCGGCTTCCAACGACCGGCTGCGCTGGGGCGCCACGCGCGTCTTCGCGCATCATTTCGCCGCGCTCGCGCCGCACCAGGACCTGGTGCTTGCACTCGACCGCCTGGCCGCCGACCCTGTCCCGGCAGTCCGATTGCAAGCCGTGCGCAGTCTCTGGCAGGCGTGGTTCTGGAATGCCGACCCGAAGGTGCGCGGCCAGATCGAGGACACGCTGCTGGCCGGTATGGCGCAGTCGCAGCATCCCTGGGTGGAAACCAATCTACGCGCCGCGGTCTACAATCTGGCCGACGAAAACATACGCTACCTCTACAACAATTGGGTCGCGCTGCTCGCCCGGCCGGAAGACCGCGACCGCGCCATACAAGGGCGGCTATCGGTGGAATCGCAGCTCGCCGACAAGTTCACTGCCGTCCTGGAACGCGGGCCGGACGCACAGAAGAAGCAGTTGCTTGGAGCACTTGCCGAACTGCCGCTGCGGCGAGGCGATATTTACGATTTGGATGCCCCGCCGGCTAACCCGAAGAAAGCTCCCGTGTACAGCCGACTCGGCAACGATATCGAGCAAATCGCGTTTTTCGGCTCCAGCGCCGCCGGGCTTTCGCGCGCACTGATGCCTCTGCTCGATTCCCCCGATGAAGAGATGCGCACCTTGGCGCGGCACGCCAGCCTGATCGTTCGGGAGACGGCTTTCCCGCTGGTGGAGCGCGCCGCCGGTGGTCGAAACGAAGCCACTTTGGAACTCGCGCACAAGCTCGATGGCGATCCGGCGGCAGCGGATGTGGCGCGTGCGTTTCATATTCCGCCGCCGCGCAATGCACCGGTGCGGCCCAACGCGCCCGCCCGTCCAGCGCCCGCTACCCCGCTCGACGAGGACTTCTTCCACGACAACATCGACCCGATCTTTCAGAAGAAGGGCGCCGACGGGTATGCGTGCGTCAACTGCCACAACACGCATACACTGTTCAACGCGACATGGTCCACGGTGAAGAACGTGATCGATCGCAGCGATCCTGAGAACAGCCTGTTGTTGCGCAAGCCGATCTCCACGGCGGAGGCCGAAGGCATCGCCAATTCCGCTGCCACGGCGCACGGAGGCGGGCAGCGGTGGCCCAAAGGCTCGCCGGAATACGAGACGATCCTCAAGTGGATCGCCGGCAAGCAGTAGGCTTTACCTCAGAGACGCTCAGCCCATGGTCAGGACCACGCGGAAGCGCGCGTCGCCCTTCATCATGCGCTGATAGCCTTCCTCGGCGCGCTCCAGCGGGAGCACTTCGTTCATCGACCGCACGTCCGCTTGCAGACTGAAGGCCAGCGTGTCCTGCGAATCGATCGAAGTGCCCGAGTACCAGCCTTTGATCGATTGCCGCCCGGTAAGGAGTTGGAGGGGCGAGAACGGCAGCGTTTGCGCGGCGCCCAGAATCATGAGGCTGCCATTGGGCGCCAGTCCGCCGATGGCGGCGCCCATCGCGTCCCCGGCGGTGACGGTGGCGAGAATCACCTTCGCGCCGCCGAGTTTCTTGAGCTCGACGGCCGGATCCTGGGAGTGGCTGTCGATGTACTGCGAGGCGCCGAGTTTGCCGGCCAGTTCCGCTTTATCCTGCCCGCGCGCGATCGCGACCGTGCGGAAGCCCATCTTAGCGGCGTATTGGACGCCGAGGTGGCCGAGTCCGCCCAGCCCGAGCACGGCGACTAGGTCGCCGGACACTGCCCCGCTGTTGCGCAGCGCGTTGTAGGTGGTGAGGCCGGCGCACATGAGCGGCGCGGCATCGGTGGGCGAGAGGCCTTCGGGCACTCGCGCCACGGCTTCGGAGCGCGCGACGATGTAGTCGGCGTAACCGCCATCGCGGGTGATGCCGGTAACGTGAGTCGCGGTCTGGCAGGCGAAGAAGTTGCCGCGCAGGCAGGCGTCGCAATAGCCGCAATAGCCGCCATTCCACCCCACGCCTGCGCGTTCACCGGCGGTCCATCCCATCACACCGGGGCCGATTGCGTCCACGACGCCCACCACTTCGTGGCCCGGCACGCGGGGATATTCGATGGGCATGTACCCTTCCTTGGTAATCGAATCGCTGTGGCAGACGCCGCAGGCCTGGATCTTGATTCGGATCTCGCCCGCACCCGGCTCGGGGATGGGGCGCTCCACCATTTCGAACGGTCCGCCGGGGCGGGACACTTGCATCGCGCGCATTTGGGACATATTCCATCCTGCCATGAGGGTGCCGGCGGATACTGTGCGCAATATCCCTCAACACCAGCATCGGTCCTCTTGATAGCCACATCTTGACAGTCAAGATCAGCACGCGTATGCTGGAGCCGTGGATGAACCTAATACCGATTTGATCCAGGGAACCCTGGATGTCCTCATTTTGAAGACGCTGAGCCTGGAACCGCTGCACGGGTTTGGGATCACCCGCCGCATCGAGCAGATCTCCGCCGGCGTCTTCAAAGTGAATCCGGGCTCGCTGCTGACAGCGTTCCAACGCCTGGAACGCGAGGGCTTGCTGGATTCGGAATGGCGACAGACCGATAATTCCCGCAGAGCGAAATACTACCGGCTGACCCGTTCGGGCCGGAAGCGGCTGGGGCTGGAGGTGGCCCAGTGGAATCGGAGGGCCTCCGCCATGGAGCGGCTCCTTACGGCCGGGGAATGAAGCCATGTCCCTTTTTCGGAAACTGCGGCACGGAATACGGGTCCTGACCAATCGGCCGGCGGCGGACCGCGCGTTGGATGACGAGGTGGAGCACTACTTCGACGAACTCGCCGCCTCGTACGAGGCCAAAGGGCTTTCGCCCGCGGCCGCGAAAAGGGAGGCCGGCATACAGAGAGGGAGCGCGCTGGCGCTACGCGATGAGGTGCGGGATGCGGGTTGGGAGAATTGGGTGAGCGGAATGATTGACGACTGCCGGTATGCTTTGCGTCGCATGAGGCGAAGCCCCGGGTTCACGTGCACGGCGGTTCTCACGCTCGGGCTCGGCATCGGTGCGACGGCCGCGATCTTCACGGTTACCGATGGCGTGCTCCTGAAACCCTTGTCGTTCCCGCATGCAGAGCGCCTGGTGGCGCTGATGCACACCGCTCCGGGAATCAATCTCGACTCTCTCAAGATGTCGCCGTCGCTCTACTTCACGTATCGCGAGGAGGGGCGAGTGTTCGAAGATGTCGCTCTCTGGAATGGCAACCGGTCCACAGTGACTGGGCTGGGTGATCCGGAGGAGGCGCCGACGCTCTTTGTGACCTATCAGTTTCTCAACGTGCTGGGCGTGCGGCCGGCCATCGGACGCGGGTTCACCGAGACCGATGGGGACCCCCAAGGCGGACGCACCGTGGTGCTCTCGGACTCCTATTGGAAACGCCAATTCGGCGGCTCCCCATCCGTCCTCGGGCAGAGGATTGTGCTCGATGGGAACCCGCACGAGATTATCGGAGTGCTGCCTGCCGGGTTCGAGTTTCTGGATGAGAAAGTATCCCTGGTGGTGCCCAAGCGGCTGCGGCGTGAAGAGGTCATCCTGATTCAATTCAGTGAAGACGGAATTGCCCGGCTTAAGCCCGGGGTCACCCTGGAGCAGGCGAACGCGGATGTGGCGCGCTGCCTGCCGCTGGCGGCGTTGAAGTTCCCGCTCAATCGCGGCTTTGCCGCGCGCGCGTTTGCCGACGCGCGCATCGCTCCCAGACTGCGCCTGCTCAAGGACTATCAAATTGGCGACATCGGTAAGACGCTATGGATACTGATGGCCGCGGTGGGCATCCTCCTGCTGATCGCCTGTGCGAATGTCGCCAACCTGCTGCTGGTGCGGGCTGACGGCAGGCAGCACGAGTTGGCGGTCCGGGAAGCGCTCGGCGCCGGGTGGGGTCGCATGGCAAGGGACCTGCTGGCGGAGAGCGTGCTGCTGGGCGCGGCCGGCGGCCTGCTTGGCCTCGGGTTCTGCTACTGCGCTCTGCGCTGGGGCGTGTCGCGAGGCTTCCCTTACCTGCCTCGTCTGTCAACGATTACAGTCGATGCCCGGACCTTGGCTTTCACGCTCGTGATTTCGCTGGCGGCGGGCCTGCTATTCGGGTTGGCGCCCGTCTGGAAACAGAGGCGTCGACGGGCTGCCAATGACCTGCGAAGCAGCGGCGGCAGGAGCATGACGCAAAGCCGCGAACGCTTCGCCACGCAGCGCGCCCTGCTGGCCGTACAGGTCGCTCTGGCGATGGTGTTGCTGGTGGGTTCGGGGTTGATGTTGCGAACTTTCCAGGCGCTGCGCAGCGTGGAACCGGGCTTCACGCGTCCGGCGGAAGTGCAGATCGTGCGCGTCTCCATTCCCGCAACGCAGGCTGCGGCGCCGGAGCAGGTGATCCGCCTGGAGGAGGCGATCCTCAGGAAGTTCTCCGAGATTGCGGGCGTCTCCGCCGTGGCCATCACCAGCGCGGCGCCGATGGAAGGGGGCACCAGCAATCCGATATATTCGGCCGATCACGATCCGGGCCAGGGGAAGCTTCCTACGGTGCGCAGTATGCGCAGCGTATCGCCGGGATTTGTCGCCGTGCTGGGTAGCCGCCTGGTGGCGGGGAGAGATTTGACCTGGCAGGAGATGTATACCGGGCCCCCGGTAGTCATGATCTCCGCCAACATGGCGCGTGAATTGTGGGGCGAGCCGCGAGCCGCACTGGGGAAGCGCATCCGCGGTTCACTGACGCAGGAATGGCGTGAGGTAATTGGCGTGCTGGCGGACTTGCGCGATGAGGGAGTAGTCAAGAGTGCTCCCGCTATCGTTTACTGGCCGCTGCTGCAAAGGCCGCCCAATGGCGCTCTTTCAGTGCCCAGGAACGTCGAATACATGATCCGCAGTCCGCGAGCGGGCTCGGTCCGCTTTGTGCAGGAGTTGCAACAGTCGCTGCGATCGGTGAATCCGAATCTCCCGCTGGCCAACGTTCGAACCCTGGAAGCGATTTACCAGAAATCAATGGCGCGCACGTCATTCGTCCTGTTGTTGCTGGCTGTGGCGGGCGCCATGGCGTTGGCGCTCGGCGTGGTGGGGATTTACGGCGTGATCGCGTATTCGGTGGCGCAGCGTAGGAAAGAGATCGGCATCAGGATCGCCCTGGGGTCAACGCAGCAATCGGTAACCGCAATGTTCCTGCGCCAGGGAATGCTTCTGGTGGGACCGGGTGCGGTGATCGGCACGGTCGCCGCGTTGGGTGCGACCCGGCTGATGCAATCGCTGCTCTTCGGCGTGCAGCCGTTCGACTTCGTGACCTACGGAGCGATGCTCGCCCTGCTGGTGGTTTCGGCGTTGCTGGCGAGTTGGCTGCCGGCGCGTAAGGCGGCCTCGGCGGACCCGAGCGAGGCGCTGCGGGCTGACTGACCCTACTTGCCGAATTGTGCTACGTTAGATCTTTCACGCAAGTCTGGGAGGTAATCATGGAGGCCCTGGGTCTCATTGAAACAAAAGGTTTAATCGGCGCAATCGAAGCAGCGGACGCCATGGTCAAGACCGCCAACGTGGTCCTGATCGGTAAGGAGTTCGTAGGTGCCGGCTTGGTCGTCGTGCAGGTGCGCGGCGATGTTGGAGCGGTCAAGGCCGCAACGGACGCGGGTGCGGCCGCGGCCCGTCGTGTGGGAGAACTCGTGGGCGTCCACGTGATTCCCCGCCCGCATGAAGAGGTCGATAAGATCCTTCCGGGCAACAACACCAAGAAGTAACAGGTCATGCTCGAAGATAAAGATCTCCTGTCAATCCAGGAGGTCCGCACCAAGGTTGAGAAGGCGTACGCTGCCTGGCAGAAATACCGCACGTATTCGCAGGAGCAGGTGGACGCCATTGTAGAACGCATGGCCGCGGCTGCCCGCGCCAATGCGAAGCGGCTTGCCGACATGGCGGTGGAAGAAACCGGCTACGGCAACGCCAAAGACAAGTACATCAAAAACCTTCTGAATTGCGACTGGCTTCCCCGCCGTATGCGCGGGATCAAGACGGTCGGCATCCTGCGTGAACTGCCCGACGAAAAGATTGTCGAAATCGGCGTGCCCGTGGGTGTGATTGCGGCGATTCTACCGACGACGAATCCCACTTCTACCGCGATTTCGAAGACCCTGGTGTCGTTGAAGGCCGGCAATGCGATTGTGATCAGCCCGCACCCCCGCGCCTTCAAATGCACCTGCGCGACGGCCGCAATTCTTTATCAGGCGGCGTTGGAAGCGGGTGCTCCCGAAGACATCATTCAGTGCGTGGACCGCGCCACCATGGAAGGCATCAACGCGCTGATGCGGCACGAACGCGTGAGCGTCATTCTCGCCACCGGCGGTCACGCCATGGTGAAGGCGGCGTACTCCAGCGGCAAGCCGGCGTTCGGCGTGGGTCCCGGCAACGTGCCCGTGTTGGTGGACACGTCCGCCGACCTGGAAGACGCCGTCGCCAAGATCGTCACCGGAAAATCCTTCGACTACGGCACAGTCTGCTCGAGCGAGCAGGCGCTGGTCGCCGAGTATACGCTGCGCGACCGCATTCTGGGCCTGCTAAAGCAGAACAAGGCGTACCTCTGTAACGACCAGCAGACCGAAGCGCTGGGCAAGATACTGCTCACGCCGAATTGGACCGTGAATCCGAATTGCGTGGGGCAATCGCCCACCAAGATCGCCAAGATGGCGGGCTTCGAAGTGCCCGCGGATACGTCAATCATCTGCTGCGAGATCGCG
>JBDTPR010000079.1:0-14671 GCA_039932635.1 Candidatus Solibacter sp. | reverse complement strand
GTTCAGAGTAGGCGTGGTGTGCGCCAAGGTAGCCTCACTCGAAGCGCAACGACTCGATGGGGTCGAGGCGCGAGGCCTTGATCGCGGGATAGGCGCCAAGGAAGATGCCGACGCCCATGGAAACCGTGAGGCCGACATGAGCGCCTCGTCCCACAGGGCCCCCCGCGACACCGGAATCACGACACGCTCCACCGCGGGGCACGTGGACATGCCGGAGATCTCCGATCGCATCGTGGAACTCGATCGGGCGATGCGCTGGGGGTACGGCTTCGCGCTCGGGCCCTTCGAGTTGTGGGATGCGCTGGGCGTGCCGGAGACGGTGGAACGCATGCGCGCCGATGGCTGCGCGATCCCCGGGAGCGTCGAGCGTATGCTGGCCAGCGGCGCGCAGAGTTTCTATCAGAATGCCGATGCGGCGGGCCACCCGGGCACGCGCTATTTCGATCTCAACAGTGGAAGCTTCGCCACCCTCGAGGATCGCCCGGGCGTGCTCGTGCTGGACGATATCAAGCGTGCTCGCGGCGTCGTGAAGAGCAATCGCGGAGCCTCCCTGGTGGACCTTGGCGATGACGTGCTCTGCCTGGAATTCCACAGCAAGATGAACGCTCTCGGCGACGACATGGTCCACATGGTGACCGCCGCGCTCGATGTGGTGGATCGCAGTTTCGCAGCGCTGGTGGTGGCTAACGACGGCGAGAATTTCAGCGTCGGCGCCAATTTGCTGGAAGTGCTCCATGCCGCGCAGGAGGGCCGCTGGGAAGAGTTGGAGACGTCGGTGCGCCGCTTCCAGGCTGCGTGCATGGCGATGAAATACGCTTCTCGTCCGGTGGTGTCGGCAACTTTCGGGCTGGCGCTGGGCGGCGGCTGCGAAGTGGTGTTGCATGCCGGCCGCACAGTGGCGGCGGCGGAAACCTACATGGGCCTGGTGGAGACCGGCGTCGGCCTGATTCCGGCCGGCGGAGGGTGCAAGGAGATGCTGCTGCGGCTGGGCAGCGCCAAAGCGGCCTTCGAGCTGATTGGCTACGGCAAGGTCAGCGAGAGCGCGTTGCATGCGCGCGAACTGGGCTTCCTGCGCGCCTGCGACGCCATCACGATAAATCGGGAGCGGCTCACGGCGGACGCCAAGGCGGCCGCTCTCTCGATGGCGCCCTCGTGGTCGCCAGGCATGCCGCGGCAGGATATCGCGGTGGAAGGCGTGGCGGGATTCGCGCTACTCAAGATGGGCATGAAGCTCGCCCAGGAAGGCGGCTACATCACGGAGTACGATACCGTGGTCGGCGAGAAACTGGCCCACGTGTTATGCGGCGGGCGGCTCACCGGCACGCAGAAGGTGAGCGAACAGTATCTGCTGGAGCTGGAGCGCGAAGCGTTTCTCAGCCTGTGCGGCGACCAGCGCACGCAGGAGCGCATGCAGTACATGCTGAAGAACGGGAAGGCCTTGCGGAATTAATGACCGCCAAGCAGAGCCGCGACCGTGAGGGAGTGGTTGCTAACGTGGCTTGTGACGCCGCGTGCCGAACGCTCCCTCACGGTCGCGGCTCTGCTTGGGGCTGCCATAGGAGACGAGAATGCGCGAAGCGGTGATCGTGGATTGTTTGCGGACGGCGGTAGGGAAGTCTGGGCGCGGCGCGCTGCGTAATACGCGGCCGGACGACCTGGCGGCGGCCGTCATCGGCGCGCTGGTGGAGCGCTATCCGGCGGTCAAGGACGACGTGGACGATGTGATTCTGGGCTGCGCCATGCCCGAAGGCGAAGCGGGCAGCAATATGGCGCGCCAGGCGCTGCTGCGCGCCGGACTGCCGGACGCCATACCCGGCATGACCATCAATCGTTTTTGCAGCTCCGGGCTGCAGGCCATTGCGCTGGCCGCGCAGTCGATTCGCTCGGGCGCCGCCGATATCATCATCGCGGGCGGCGCGGAATCGATGTCGCTGACGCCTCGCGGGGGACTCAAGCTTGCACCCAATCCCTGGTTCGTCGACAACTGGCCCGAAGTCTACCTGAATATGGGTCTGACCGCCGAGCGCATGCACCGCAAGTACGGCGTCTCGCGCGAGGATTCCGACGCCTTCTCGGTGCTCAGCCACCGCAATGCGCTGCACGCTCAGGCCAGCGGACACTTCGCGGACGAGATCGTGCCGTTCGCGGTGGAACATATCGCGCCCGGCAAAGTGGAGCATAGCGTTTTCGATCGCGACGAAGGCCCGCGCGCCGATACGTCGCTCGAGGCGCTGGCCAAGCTCAAGCCGGTCTTCCAAGTGAACGGTACCGTGACAGCGGGCAATTCTTCGCAGACCAGCGATGGCGCGGCGGCCGCCATCCTGATGTCAGAGGCCAAGGCGCGGCAGCTGGGTCTGCGGCCCAAGGCGCGCTTTGTGAGTTTCGCTGTGGCGGGCGTGCCGCCGGAGATCATGGGGATCGGGCCGGTGGCGGCCATACCCAAAGCGCTCGCCCTCGCCGGACTCAAGCTCCACGACATCGGGCTGATCGAATTGAATGAGGCATTCGCGGTGCAGGCGTTGGGCGTGATCCGGCGCGCCGGCCTGGATCCCGAGCGCATCAACGTCAATGGCGGCGCCATCGCTCTAGGACACCCGCTGGGTTGTACCGGCGCCAAACTCACGGCCACCATCTTGCGCGAAATGGAACGTCGCGGTACGCGCTACGGCATGGTCACCATGTGTGTCGGCGGCGGACAAGGCGCGGCCGGAATATTCGAATATCTTGGCTAGATCCCACTGCATCTAACGAAAGGCAATTGCATCGAACCGTGAGATCAGTAACCCTGGCGGCTCGCGTGCTTGGTTGCCTTAAGGGGCTCATGCGCAAGATTCTGATAGCACTAAGCGGACTTTATCTGGTGGGGACTTTGTCCGCCCAGCCGGCGGCGTCTGTGGACGACAACCATTGGCGGGACTTCAGACGCAAACTCATCTGGAAGGGCCCCCTGGTCAAGACTCTCCTGTCGGCCGGTTTCAACCAGGTTTTCAACGTGCCCAAGGAGTGGGACCGCGGCGTCGAAGGCTACGGAAAACGCGTCGGCAATGCCGTCGGCCAGCGAGCGATTAAAGCCACGGTGGAACTGACCGCCAGTCACTGGACTCATGAAGACCTGCGCTACCACCGCCTGGGACAAGGCGGCTTTTTCCGCCGCGTGAGCCACGCGGCAGTCGGCGCCTTCTGGGTACCGCGCGATAACGGCAATGCCGCCTCGACCCTGGCCGTCGGTCGAATTGCCGGGGCCTTTACAGCGTCAATGGTATCGCGCGCCTGGATGCCGCCGCGCGTCGCCACCTTCGGCGCGGGGATGCAGGCCTTTGCAGGCAACGTCGGCGCCGACGTCGGCCTCAATATCTTTACCGAGTTTTGGCCGCGCAAGCATTGACAGTGTAGAATGGCGGCTTCATGCCCGCCAACGGAAACTACCTCATCGTCCTTACCGTCGCGACCTTGTTGTTCCTGCTCTTCCTGATTCTGGTGGCGAAACTGCACGCCTTCGTAGGCCTGCTGATCTCCGCCATGGCGATGGGGCTGGCCTCCGGGATGGCGCCGGACAAGGTGTTGAAGTCGATTCAGACCGGCTTTGGCGATGCCCTCGGTTTCATCGCGGTGGTGCTGGGATTAGGCGCGATGATCGGCCGCTTCCTTGAGTATTCCGGCGGCGGACGCGCCCTGGCAGATTGGCTGCTCCTCAAATTCGGCAAGGAAAACGCCGCCTGGGCGATGCTGGTGGCGGCCTTCCTGGTGGGCCTGCCGATCTTCTTCGAGGTCGGCTTCATCATCCTCATTCCCCTGGTCTGGAATCTGGCGCGCGAGACCAAACGCTCGCTCCTCTTCTACGGCCTGCCGATGGCCGCGGCGCTCACCATGACCCACTCTCTGGTGCCGCCGCATCCCGCGCCCGCCGCCGCCACGCAGTTGCTCGGCGGCGACTTGGGCAGCACCATTCTGTACGGCGCCGCGATGTCGTTGCCGATGGCGATCGTGGCTGGAATCGTCTACGGTGGCTGGATCGCGCGGCGCATCTACATCCCCGTGCCCGAGATTGCCAACACCCAGACGCGCGCCGAGGAGACCACTTCCGCGCCGCCCATTCCCGTGGTGATTCTGCTGCTCGTGCTGCCTGTCGTGCTGACGCTCGGCGCCACCTTCGCGAGCATGACTGACGTGCCGTTCAAGGCCGTTGCGACCTTCGTTGGGCACCCCTACACCGCGCTCACCATTACCACGCTGGTGGCCATCTACTTCTTCGGCATCCGTCGCGGGCTCACGCGCGAGAAGGCCTCCAAGATGGCGACCGATGCGCTGCTCCCCGTCGGTTCGCTGATCTGCATCATGGGCGGCGGCGGAGCGCTCAAACAGATTATCGTGGATTCCGGCGTGGGCGGCTATGCCGGCAAAATGCTGATGACCAGTGCGATTTCCCCGCTCTTTGTGGTGTGGCTGATTGCCGTGGTGATGCGCATCGCGCAGGGGTCGGCCACGGTGGCCATCATCACCGCCGCGGGGCTGGCCGCGCCGCTCGTAAAGGGCATTCCTGGTTATACGCCAACCGAACTGATCCTGGCGCTCTGCGCGGGCGGCTCGGCGTTCTCCCACGTCAA
The DNA here is from genome assembly GCA_039932635.1 of Candidatus Solibacter sp. Taxonomy (GTDB): domain Bacteria; phylum Acidobacteriota; class Terriglobia; order Bryobacterales; family Bryobacteraceae; genus Solibacter. Next base: position 10,067 of record JBDTPR010000079.1, on the reverse strand, counting down.
CGACGCCGGCTTCTGGCTGGTCACCTCGTACTTCGGCATGAGCGTGCCGCAGAGCCTGAAATCGTGGACCATGATGAAGATCGTCGCCTGTGTGATGGGCCTCGCCATCGTGATGGGCGCACATGCACTGCTACGATAGCTAGAGCATCTATGAGCCTCTACGATATCGACCCGGGCATCGATTGCCCGGAAATTGTCCGCATGATTGTGGAGATCCCCAAAGGGTCGGCCAACAAGTACGAGTACGACGGCAAGCTCGGCGTCTTTCGACTGGATCGCGCGCTCTATTCCGCGGTGCACTATCCCGGCGACTACGGCTTCATCCCCGGCACCCTGGCCGAAGATCACGATCCGCTCGACGTCCTCACCCTGGTGGACGAAGCCAGCCACCCCGGCGTCCTGATGCTGGTGCGCCCCGTGGGTGTGCTCATCATGGTGGACCAGAACGAGCCCGACGAGAAGATCCTCGCCGTGCCCAACCACAATCCTCGCTTCGACCAGATCCACACCATAGACCAGGTCTTCGCCCACAATCTCCGCGAGATCGAGCACTTCTTCACCATCTACAAGGAACTGGAAGGGAAGCGCACAGAGATGAAGGGTTGGAAGGGCCCCCGCGAGGCCCGCGAGATCATCCGCCGCTCACGCGAGAATTACCTGGCCGCGCACGCCGAACCGGTCGCACCGGTCGCGATCCAAGACTAAGGCCGCGAAGAAATTCAGCACTAACTTTCCTGTCTAGGTTTTCTTTGCGTCTCTGCGTCTTTGCGTGAGAACAATCGGACTCGCCGATCACGAGCACATATCATTCGAGGGAAAGGCGTTCTCACGCAAAGACGCAAAGGCGCAAAGAAAACCTTAAGCACTCCGCGTGAGTCCGTCTATGGCAGCCGGCGGAACATTTCCGCGAACTGTTCCAGGGTGAGTTGCTCCGCGCGCAATCCCGCCTCCGGCCACCCAGCCACGAGTTCGCGTCCATAAAGCGCCGACAGATTATTGAGGAGCGTCTTGCGTTTCTGACGAAAGCTCGTGCTCAGGAACCTCAGGAAGGCCTTGCGGTCGACTGCCCCCATATCCACCCGGCGCGGCGTCAGCATCACCACGGAAGAGTCCACGCGCGGCGGCGGACGGAACGCGCCCGGCTTCACCTCGAACAGGAGTTTGGCCTCGGCGAACAGCCGCGTCTGCAACGTCAGGTACCCGTATTCCCGGGTGCCGGGCACGGCCACCAGGCGCTCCGCCACTTCCTTTTGCATCAGGAAAATCAGCCGCGGCATATCCAGGCAGACGGTCTTTTCCAAAATCGGCGAGGTGATGTAGTAGGGAAGGTTGCCGGAGATGGGAGCGCGTCCCCATTGCGTCAGATCGGTGGTCAGGACGTCGCCGTGAATGATCTCCAGGCGTCCCTCGCCCTCGAATTTCTCGCGTAACGCGTTGACCAATTCGCCATCGATTTCGATCGCGATCACGCGTGCCGCGCGACGCAATAACTTTTCGGTGAGCGCCCCGCGTCCGGGGCCGATCTCGATGACAAGGTCCTCGCCCTCCGGGCAGGCCGCGAGTGCGATCCTGTCCAGAATGGCGCCATTAGTAAGGAAGTGCTGTCCGAGTCTTTGACCCAATGTGGAGGTTAGCTCCGCAGGCGCTTATGCGAAAACACGATCTGCTTGAGACCCCAGGACGGCTGCCCGTTGACTGTGGCCGGCGTGAATTGCGAAAGCAGAATCAGACTCTTCATCTCATCGGTGAGTTTACCGCTGGAGAGGTAGAAATCCTGCACCTTGCCACGCTCGTCGATGAGCAGCGTGAGGGCAACTTCGTTGTCGTAAATCAGCGCGCTGCCCGATTCCAAGACTCCATGAGTCGAATCGACGATTTTGCCGTCGGGATCGCCGAATGGGCTGCTGGAAACCAAATTCTCCAAAGGCGGTTCGTCGCTCGTGCTGTGCGGGAAGCTAAGGGAGGGAACCAGCAGACTGAAACAGACGAACGCCGAAAGCACGCCCCCGGTAACCGGAACCGCAAACGGCCGCATCAGATTGTCGAAAGCCAAGCGGATGGAAGCCGCCCAGTCGGCTACGCGTGTGCCAAAACTCTTGCGCGCCACTTGCCGCGCACATGCATGCGACGCCATGACGCGAAGCTGTGTTGCCAGGGCCGCCGGTACCCGGGGCCTTGCCATATCCCGCATGTTGGCGCGCAGATACTGCATGGACTCGAAATTCCCGGCGCACTTGCTACACGATTTCAGGTGCGCCAACACAAGCTCCCGTTCGCCGTCTGCAAGCTTGCAGTCCAGCAGGAGGGAGATCCGTTCTTGCACGTTTTCACAGCTCATAGCTTCACTCTGCCGTCTCGGCAATCAGTCGCGGGGCGACCCCAGGTTTCAGGCTCCCCATGAGTTCTTCCCGCAGGGCCTCACGGCCGCGCAGGATCCTGGACTTCACCGTTCCCAGCGAAACCCCAAGAATTTCCGCGATCTCGTCGTACGCCAGGTCGGAAATGTCGCGTAGCGCGACCGCCTCGCGGAAGATCGGGTTGATTCTCTTCAACGCAGCTTCGATCATGATGTGCTGTTCGCTGTCGAACGCCTCATCGAAGGGAGACCGGCTGCGGTCTGGGATAATCTCCTTCCAATTCCTGGACTCGTCCGGATTCCGGTCCAATTCCACATCCGCCTTGCGGTGGCGGAAAAACCAGCGGCGGGCATTGTGGGCTTCGTTCACTGTGATGCGGTAGATCCATGTCTTCAACGTGCTCTGACCACGGAAGCTCGCCACATTGCGGAACACCTTCAGGAACACTTCCTGCACCACGTCGCAGGCCTCGCTCTGATCGTCCAACAGGCGCAAAGCGAGCGCGTAAACGGGCTGCTGGAAGCGCAGCAGCAATTCCTCGTAGGCCTTTTCAGACCCTTCGCGCAAGGAATCTACCAGGTGGAGGTCAGCGACATCCACCGCTTCTGCCGTCCGTTCCGGGCTAAAATCGAAAATGGAAGTGCCCACCGGGAGCCTCACATTCAACCTGATCTCAACGTATCAGGAAAAAGTCCGCCTTGCAAAGGAGTAGACACCCTCCAAGCCGGAAAAGTTCCCGAATGCCCCAAGTTGTTGAAATCGTCGGCCCTTAGCCCACTCGACTGTGGGAAAACTCTACTTGCCCCTGACCTTGGGTTTCTTCGCCTTCGTCTGCAACAGAATCGGCGTCGCGAAGAAGCCGAACTTCTTGCGCATCTGATTGACCAGGTAGCGTTCATGCGAGAAATGCAGCGCCGGACCCTTATCCGTGAACACCGCAAAGGCAGGCGGACGGATCGAGTGCTGCGTGATGTAGTAGATCTTGCGTTCTTCGAAGTGAAGATCGGCGACGAAGCGGTTCAATTCACCGGTAGTCACGCGCCGTGAGGCCGATTCGTACGCGTCCTTGATCATCTTGAACAACTTGCCCACTCCGGCGCCGGTCGCCGCCGAGATGAACACGATGGGCGCGTATTCCAGGAATTTGAACTGGTAGCGGATCTGTTCCTCGAACTCGTTGCGCTTCTGGCCCGAGTGGCCCTTCATCTCGTCCCATTTGTTGACGCAAATGATCAGCGCGCGCCCGCCCTCATGCGCATACCCCGCGATGGTCGTATCCAACGCCACGATGCCTTCGGTCGCGTCCAGCATCAGCAGCACCACGTGTGCCATGCGAATGTGGCGGCGCGCCATCACGACGCTCAGTTTCTCCGCCATGTCGTGGGTCTTGCCCTTGCGCCGGATTCCCGCCGTGTCCACCAGGATGTACTCGGTGCCTTTGTGCATCACGCTCTGGTCCACCGAATCGCGGGTAGTGCCTGCGATCGGTGAGACGATAGCGCGATCCTCGCCGGTGAGGACGTTGAGCAGCGTCGATTTGCCCACGTTCGGCCGGCCGATGATGGCAACCTTAATACCCGGCGGATCGGCGACAACTTCTTCGCCCTCAGGCACTTCCTGCCTGCGCGGGAACTCCTTGGTGATGTGGTCGAGCAACGCGTCCACGCCGACGCCGTGCTCGGCGGAGACCGGGTAAACCTCGCTGATCCCGAGATCGTAAAACTCGTTGACCAGGTTATCGCGCACCTGTGCGTCGATCTTGTTGACCGCCAGCGCAACCGGTTTGCCGAGGCGCTTGAGCATCTGCGCGAGGTCGCGGTCCGAGCCGGTGACTTCGGCGCGGCCGTCCACCAGGAAGATGACTTGCTGGGCCTGCTTGAGGGCGTACTCCGCCTGATGCAAGATTTGGCCAGGAATATACTCCTGATCCTGGACGACGATACCGCCGGTATCGATGACCTCGAAGGGGCGCCCGTCGTGTTCGGCAGTCCCATGGATCCGGTCGCGCGTGATGCCGGGTTCGTCCCCGACGATGGCCCGGCGCTGCCCTGTAATCCGGTTGAAAAGAGTGGACTTTCCTACATTGGGCCTGCCCACGATGACTACCGTGGGAATGGCATTTGACATGACCCTTTATGATAGCAGGCGCACCAAGCGCCCTAAATTGTGTAAAGTACCACTTATATCGTTTTTGGGTGTTGTCTAACGCTGCTTCGCCCGCGGCTTCAGGAAAACACCCTATTCTTAATCTTCGGCTGGTATTTTGAATAAGAAATGACTTCAGGATTCTCGTTCAAACGCGCGGCCTCGCGCGCTTGTATTCTTTCCCTTGCACTCGGCGCCGCGTTTGCCCAAGTGCCTAACCCAGTCACCCGCTGCCAAGTCACGTCCACCCCGTCCGCAGTCAGCGCCGAGGGTCTGACCGAGCCGATGGGGGACCTGATTCTCCAATGCTCCTCAGACCCCGGCTCTTCCTTCAGCGGTAATTTCACGCTCTACTTTCCGGTCCCGCTCACCAACCGCATCGATGCCGCCAATATGACGCGCGACGCTGTGCTCTCGGTCGATCTTGGCGGCGGGTTCGTTCCCACCGGTATGGCCGGCCTGATTTCGGGCAGTAGCATCGCCTTCAATAATGTGAATTACACCGTCCCCGCAACTGGGAAGGTAGGCTTGCGGATCTCCAACGTCCGGGGCGCCATGAACCGCCTGCCCCTGCCTACCACGGGGCCGGCCCAGGTCACCGCCTCCCTTTCCTCGTCACTGCCGGTTGACCAGACCCAACTCGTCGTGGCCTACTCTCAGCGAGGCCTGCTTTCAAACCTCTCGAGCGCCGGGATCTCGTGCTACGGCTCGCCGGTGCCCGAATCCATCAACTACGCCGCCTTTTTCGATGCCGGTACCGCGCTAGCCTCCACGCGTGTGACCGAAGGCTTCGCCACCGCCTTCAACCCGCGCCTCAACGGAGCCGACACAGGCACCCGCTTCCTGGTCAAGTACAGCGGCTTCCCCTCCACCGCACATCTCTACATCCCGGATATGGTGGCCGGATCCACCGCCCTTAAGCCCACCTCGGGCGGCGACCTGAACCTGCCCGCCGCCATCGGCCAATACATGCCGGGCAGCAACTCGCTGCTGCTGGTACGCGTCAACGGAGCGGATGCCACTGGCGCCGGAGGCTTCAGCGTGAACGCGCCGCAATCCGCCGGCCCCCTCTCGCTGACCTCGGTCAGTGAAGTGGTGCTTGCGAACGGTGCGGGCTTCGCAGTCTACGAAGTCGCCGACGCCAAGCCCAATGTGCAGGAGACCGCGCAGTTCCCAACCTTCATCTCCCTGCCGCGCGTGACGACCCCCTCCGTGGCGCAGGAGTCCGTAGCGCTGGCACCCATTTCCGCCGTGGCCAGCGCGTCCGCCACCGCGCCGGTGCCGCGCTATTCCGCCGTCGATATGTTGAGCGATTGCTCGCTGTTCGGCGATTGCGCCGCCCCCTTCGTGCCGGTCCCGAGGCTTGAATTGGAATCCAGACCGATTCTCTTTTCCGGCGTCGCTGGCGGTACGTTTACCGCTGCCGCCGGCAAATTCCTGGTGCATAATCCCGGCGGCGGCACTATGGATTGGACCACCAGTATCATCTACAGCCAAGGCATGAACTGGCTGACGCTAAGCCCAGCCAAGGGCTCCAATGAAGGCACGATCCAGGTCACGCCGCAACTCGCCAATCTGAGCTCGGGCCTGTATACTGCGACGATTGTCGTCGATGCCGGTACGGCCGGTCGCCAGAGCGTGCCGGTTCTGCTAACGGTGGCGCCCGCTCCCGCTCCGCCGCCACCCCCCGCGCCTACCGTCGTTATCTCCAAAGTGCTGAACGGCGCCACGCTGGAGGCCGCTCCTCTCATCCCCGGATCCATCACCACGCTGATGGGGACTCACCTTACCGGCAAGAACGTCGCCGTCACCTTCGATGGCATTCCGGCCAGGTTGTTCTACACGGGAGAGACGCAGATCAACCTGCTGGTCCCCCCCTCGCTCGGCTCCAAGACCTCGGTCAGCATGGTGGCCACCGTGGATGGCGAGAGCAGTGCGTCCACCATGGTCCCGGTCGCGGCCGCCTGGCCCGCCGTCTTCGCCCACGGAGTGCTCAATCAGAATGGCAGCGAGAATCTGCCGCAGGTGGCCGCTAAATCCGGCGACGTCCTGCAGATCTTCGCCACCGGTATCCCGCAATCCGCCACCGTCGCCGTGCAATTCGGCGACCGCAAGGGCTTCGTCCCCGTCTACGCCGGCGAGGCCCCTGGCATCCCCGGTGTGCAGCAGGTCAACGTGGCCGTTCCCGATGGCGTCACCGGCCCGGTGACGCTCAAGCTCTGCGCCGCCATCGGAGCCCAGGAGACCTGTTCGCCGGCCGCGCAGATCACCGTCCGTTAGACGTGACCGTTGCCCGTAACGTGAACCCCGATCAGAGCCGCGACCGTCAAGGGAGCGTTTGCTAACTTGCATTGAGACGCCGCATGCCGAACGCTCCCTAACGGTCGCGGCTCTGATCGGGGGGCGGCGTTTCTCCTGAATCTTAGTCAACCCCGCCACGCCGCGTGGTACAACATGGGATTGAAACACTACCCCGTCTTTCTTGACCTGAAAGACCGTCCGGTGCTGGTCGTCGGCGCCGGGAAGGTCGCTCTGCGCAAAACCCGAGGCCTCATCGAGGCCGGCGCCCGCGTCACCGTTGTCTCTCCGGAAACCGAGCCCGAATTCGATGACCTCCCGGTCCGTCTGGTGCGGCGGCGTTTCCGCGCCGGCGACCTGGCCAACATCCTGCTGGTTTTCGCCGCCACCGACGACCGCCTGACCAACCACCGTATCGGTATCGCAGCCAAAGGCCGGGGCATCTTCGCCAATATCGCCGATTCCGCCGAGGAATGCGGCTTCGTCGTGCCCGCTCGCCTCCACCGCGGCGACGTGCACATCGCCGTCTCCACCGGCGGCGACAGTCCGCGCCTGACCGCCGAACTGCGCCGGAAACTCGAAGAGATCCTATAGTTCCTGTCCGATTCCGCCGATCTACCGGCAGAGCGCTATCGCCGCGGCGCTCTTGCTAGAATCAAACCATCCCGATGCCGCCCACACAGGCCCCCCGCACCGCCGCCACCGCTCGTCAATTCTTTGGCCGCGGCGGCACCCTGTCCAAATGGCACCCCAACTACGAATTCCGCTCCGGGCAGGTGGAGATGGCCGAAGCCGTCGAGGCTGCCCTAGCCGATAAGCGCCACCTGATTGTCGAGGCGGGCACCGGAACCGGCAAGACGCTCGCGTATCTGGTGCCCGCCCTGCTTTCCGGCAAGCGCATCATCGTTTCCACCGGCACCAAAACGCTCCAGGAGCAGCTCTTTTTCAAGGACGTTCCCTTTCTCCAGCAGCACTTCACGCGCCCCCTCAAGGTCTGCTACATGAAGGGGAGAAATAACTACGCCTGCCGCCAGAAAATCTACGACGCGGAGAACAATCCGGTCCTCACCGGCTTGGAGGAAGTGGCCGATTTCGAGATCATTCGCAACTGGGAAAAGACCAGCGAAATCGGTGATCGCGCGGAGATCGTCACCCTGCCGGAAAACTCCAGCGCGTGGGCCAAGGTCGATGCGCGCAGCGATCTTTGCAGCGGCGCCAAGTGTCCGAATTACGATCGCTGCTACATCACCCTGATGCACCAGACGGCCGCGGAAAGCGACATCATCATCGTCAACCACCACCTCTTCTTCGCCGATCTCTCCCTCAAGGGCGAAAACCACGATGGCGGCATCCTCCCCGATTACCACGCCGTCGTGTTCGACGAAGCCCACGAAATCGAGGACGTGGTGGGCCAGTATTTCGGCGTGGCCATCAGCAACTACAAGTTCACCGACCTGCGCCGCGATTTGGGTGTCATCTCCCGCATGAAGAAGTTCGGCACGCCCGAACTCGACCGCATTCTGGACCGGTTGGAAGAACTTGCCCTGGTATTTTTCGGCTTCTTCGGCGAGGGAGACCGCCGCGTCGCCTTCGTGGGCCGCCATGCCTTCCGCGAGGAGCACGAGGATATCTATTCCGATCTGATCTCGGCGCTCGAACTTCTCGCCTCCCACCTGAAACTGCTGCAGAATCCGCCGGAAGAGATCATTCCGCTTTTCCGCCGCGTAGTGGAACTGGGCCAGGGTCTTCGCATCCTGCTGGAAGATGAGGATGAGAACCTGGTCTATTGGGTGGAAAAGCGCGGCCGCACCGTCTTCCTGCAGGCCACCCCGATCGACGTTTCGGCAATCGTCGCCAAGAAGCTGTTCACCCAGGTGGACACGGTCGTCCTGACCAGTGCCACGCTGGCCGTGGCGGGGGGCTTCGAGTTCACCCAAAAGCGGCTGGGACTGGAGAACCCGCGCACCCTGATCGTGCCCGGCCACTTCGATTACCAGCAGCAGGCGTTGCTCTACGTGCCCCAGCAGTTGCCCGAGCCCCGCAATCCAGCCTTCGCCAAGATGGCGGCGGAGGAAGTGGTCCGCATCCTGGGCCATAGCCGGGGCCGCGCCTTCGTGCTCTTTACCAGCTATCAGCAGATGCGCGTGGTGTACGACCGCGTGTCGCTGGAGATCGAATATCCCATACTGCTACAGGGCAAGGCGCCGCGCAATGCGCTGCTCCAGGAGTTTCGGACCACGCCGAATTGCGTCCTCTTCGCGACCTCGTCTTTCTGGCAGGGGGTGGATGTGCCGGGCGAGCAGCTAAGCTGCGTTATCATAGATAAACTGCCCTTTGCGGTGCCTAATGACCCGGTTGTGAACGCGCGTATCGAGGACATCCGTAAAGCCGGGGGCAATCCGTTTTACGATTACCAGATCCCGCAGGCGGCTATCGCCTTGAAACAGGGGTTCGGACGGCTGATTCGCAGCCGCAGCGACCGCGGAGTGCTGGTCATGCTGGACAACCGGATCACAAGTCAGCGCTACGGCCAGGTATTTTTCGATAGCCTGCCGGATTACGGATTCACCACCAAACTGGCAGACGTGGAGAAGTTTTTCAATGTTTGAAGTGACCATCGAAGAATCATTTTCATCCGGACACGCCCTGCGCAATTACCGCGGGAAGTGCGAAAACGTGCACGGCCACAACTATCGCTGCCAAGTCACCCTGGAAGGCGAACAACTCGATTCCATCGGCCTGTTGGTCGATTTTGTGGAGATGAAGCGCGTGGTCCATTCGGTCCTGGACCGCCTGGATCACCAGTGGCTCAATGAGTTTCCGCCCTTCGACGTGCTCAATCCCTCGGCCGAGAACATGGCAAAGTACATACACGACGAGGTCAAGCAGGGGTTGGGCGTGCGGGAGGGAGTACGCATCGGAGCGGTGAAACTCTGGGAGACCGACACCGCGAGCGCGACTTACCGCGAGCGGTAAGCAAACTGGCAAGCAACGGGCGTCGCGAAGGGTCGCTCAGCGCCCCTCGCGCGCCCATCACCAGGCAAAAACACTACTTTCCGTAATAAGCCGCGTTTTTCGCGGTGAAGTCGTTCCACTTCTCGGGCAGGTCGTCGAGGGCGAAGATCGCGGAGACTGGGCATACGGGAACGCATGCGCCACAGTCAATGCACTCTACAGGATCTATGTAGAGGAGTTCGGCAGATTCGTACGCCGGCTCGTCCTTCTTCGGATGAATGCAATCGACCGGGCAGGCGTCGACGCAGGCAG
>JBDTPR010000078.1:0-14875 GCA_039932635.1 Candidatus Solibacter sp. | reverse complement strand
TTACGGGGAACAGGCCATGCCGGAGTTTCAGGACCGCATTCTCAAATGCGTGGATTGTAGCGCGGATTTCGTTTTCACGGCGGGAGAGCAGCATTTCTTCCACGACAAAAACTTCAGGAATGAGCCCAAGCGCTGTAAGGTATGCAAGACCAAGCGCCAGGGTTCGTCCGGTCCCGGTTTCACTAAAACCGAAACCACCACGGAATGCTCCCAGTGTGGCAGGGAGACAACGGTTCCGTTCAAACCGACTCAGGGACGCCCGGTCTACTGCCGGGAATGCTTCCTAAGTCGCAAAGCAACAGGTGTCGCCGCCGCCGGCGGATAGCCACCCTCTCTCCCTACATATAGTAAACTGCCATTCATGGCCACGACGCTCTCCGCCGGGATAAGCCGTCCGCGAAGAATTTTGCGCCGTGTGGTACGTGTCCTTATCATCCTTGCGGTTCTGCACGCCACGCTGAGCGGGGCGTTCTACTGGGCCATGAGTCAGCCTCCGGATGTCTTCGGGCAGATCGTGGCGAAGACTCCATTTCCGTTCATGATGGCGCTGCCCTTCGAGACGCTGTGGAATTCAGCCCGCGGCGGCAAAGTCCACGTCGGCGACACGGCGCCCGATTTCACGCTACCGACGCTCGATCATAAGTCGACCGTACACCTCGCGGAATTCCGCGGATCGCGTCCTGTGGTGCTGGTCTTCGGCAGCTATACCTGACCGCCTTTTCGCCGGGAGGTTCCCGCGCTCAACCGATTACTGGACACCTACGGAGACCGCGTCGCATTCTTCACGGTCTACATACAGGAAGCGCATCCCAGCGATATCTGGCAGATGGGCAGCAACGTTAGCGAAGGCGTGGTGTTTCGCAACCCGCGGTCGGACGACGAGCGCGTAAAGGTGGCCGATAGCTGCGTGCGCAATCTCGGCATTCGCATGCCGGCGCTGATCGACGGCATCGATAACAAGGTGGAGCAGGCATATACCGGTTGGCCCGACCGCTTGTATCTGATCGATAAGACCGGGCGCGTTGCCTTCAAAAGTACACCAGGCCCGTTTGGATTTCATCCCGCGGACCTGGAAGCAGCCATTAAGAATTTGAAGTAGGCTTGAAAGCCTGCCCTACAACGCCACTGGCTCGCGCAGGGTGAAGCGCAAAGGAGTTTCGGCTCCGATTCCGACCTCGCGCTTGCCAGTGGCGCCCGCACCAACGGTACCTGCGCCCGCACCTGCGCCGGCGCCGATTAGAGCCCCTTTCCCGCCGCCCGCGATGGCGCCGATCGCTGCACCGAGTCCCGCGCCGCCACCGATCAACAGCGCATTCCGCTTCTTGTGGGAAGCGCTGACCCGATCCACGCTCGACGTTCGAATCTGATGATTGCGCCCATTCAACACGAAGGAATCAAGGCGCAGCCCAATTACAGCGCGCCCCTTGAAACGACCGGATGCCGCCGCTGTGGTCACGTGTCCGGCGAATTCGGTGCCAGCCGGAACCACCACGCGCCCGTCCACTTCGATGGGCTGCGAAAGTGTGGCCGTGAAACCATCGCCGGCGCGATTGCTGCGCGTGTCGATCGCCGAGTCAATGCGCACGTGCACTGGCGTGCCGCTGGGGATGGCAAAGCCGGACTGCCGGATCGGAGCGCCATTTGCGTCAAAGGCTTCAGGCGGCGGCGCGCTTGCAAGCGCACCATTCGGGGCAAGGGGTGCGCCGTTCGGTGCAGGGGACGCCGCAAGGTTGGCGGCGCCGCTAGGCTGACCCGCCTGTGGCTCTGGGTACGGAATTTGGGAGCGGGAGCAGCCCGCGAGGAGAATTAGTGGAGCGAGATAAAGCCATCGAGTAGTCATCAGCATAAAGCCTCCCTGATGTTTAGGCAATTTGAGTGCCAACGCCCAAGTATTTGCAAAATCTGTGGCTTTTCATCCAAAGGTATAAAAATGCTATAGCGAACGATGTAAGATGGTGTCATGAGGTTCAGCCCAGCCGAATCCCGTCCGGGCCTTTTCGGTTCCGATTAACTCCCCGCCCGCTCTCCACGGGCGCGCGCCTCGCGGTGCGCAGAATTCAACCTACAACTGAATACTGAATAGGAGTTGCTTCCATGGGCACGATACTCGACCAGGTCCGCATGGATCTTCCGGATTTGAAAGGACCCCTGCCGGGTCCGCGTGCGCGTGCGATTATCGAACGCGATGCGAAAGTGATCTCGCCTTCGTATACACGCGGCTATCCGCTAGTGGCGCGCAAAGGCGAAGGCTCCATCATCGAAGACGTCGATGGCAATCGCTTCCTCGATCTGACAGCAGGAATTGCGGTTGTGGCCACGGGCCATTGCCATCCGAAAGTGGTGGCGGCGATCCAGGAGCAGGCCGCCCGGCTAATCCACATGTCGGGCACCGATTTCTATTACGAAGAGCTCGCCGCGCTGGCTGAGAAACTGGGCGAGATTGCGCCCGGACAAGTCGCCCGTCGCGTCAGCTTCGGTAACTCAGGGGCGGAAGCCGTCGAGGGCGCTCTCAAACTCGCACGCTATGCCACGGGTCGCGATAAGGTGATCGCATTCTTTGGGAGCTTCCACGGCCGCACCATGGGAGCGCTCTCGCTGACTTCGCGCAGGGCAGTGCAACGCGCCGGATTCGGCCCCATGCTGCCTGGCGTAATCCATGCGCCATACCCTTACTGCTATCGCTGCCCTTACGGACAGCAGCCGGACACCTGCGCGGTAGAGTGCGTGAAGCACATCGAGGACACGCTGCTCAAGACCATCTCGCCGGCAGACGAGACCGCCGCGATTTTTGTGGAACCGGTGCAGGGCGAAGGCGGCTATGTGGTGCCGCCCCAAAAGTTCTTCGACGAGTTGCAGCGCGTGGCCAAAGCCAACGGCATCCTGCTGGTGTTCGACGAAGTGCAGAGTGGCATGGGCCGCACCGGCAAGATGTGGGCGGCGGAGCATTTCGGAGTCGTGCCGGACATTTTCACCGTGGCCAAGGGAATTGCCAGCGGCATGCCCTTGGGTGCGACGGTGGCGCGCGCCGACCTGATGACCTGGCCCCCTGGCGCGCACGCTTCCACGTTCGGCGGCAATCCCGTGGCGTGCGCGGCGGCGCTGGTTACCATCGAGTTGCTGGAACAGGGACTGGTGGATCACGCGGCGGCGATGGGCGACCACATGATGGCTCGCATGCGGCAGTGGCCGTCACGCTTCCCCATGGTGGGCGATGTCCGCGGACTCGGCCTGATGCTCGGCGTGGAAATTGTGCGCAATCAGGCGACCAAGGAAAGAGCGCCGGAATGGCGCGACCGCCTGGTGTCGCTAGCGTTCGATCGCGGCGTTCTCACGCTCGGCGCCGGCGACAATACCCTGCGCCTGTGCCCACCCCTGGTGATTACGCGGGAACAGTGCGATTTCGCCCTTGATACTCTGGAAGCGTGCATGGACCAGGTAATGGCAGAAGCTTGAGGACACTGGACGTCGGCTGCGGGATTCACAAACAGCCCGGAGCCATAGGGCTGGATCGCAATCCCGCCAGCCGTGCCGACGTATTGGCGGACCTCGACCGTTTCCCGTATCCCTTCGCCGACAGCTCGTTCGACCGGCTGACGGCGATCCACGTGATAGAGCACGTGAACGACGTGATACGCACCATGGAAGAGTTCCACCGCCTGGTGCGCCCCGGCGGGACCGTGCGGCTGGAGACGCCCCACTATACGGATTTCAGTTCCTTCTGTGACCCCACCCACAAGAGCCACCTGAACAGCTACAGCTTCCGCTATTTTGGCGAAGACAATGCCGGCTTCGGCTACTATTCGAAGTCAAGATTTCGTGAGATTTCCGTCCACGTGAAGCTACTTGCATTCTGGCGGTGGCTGGGATTCCAGTTCCTGGTCAATACTTTTCCGCGCTACCGCCGGTTTTGGGAGCACTATCTCTGCTACGTGGTGCGCGGCAAAGTGATGGAGTTCGAATTCGAAGTATTGAAATGATGATGCTGCTCAAATGATGGGCTTGCTATATCGCGCCGCCGACCGGTTGAGGCAGAGGCGCTACGCCGACAATCACGGACGCATCGGCGAGGACCTGGCGCACCGTTTTCTGCGCGCGCAGGGCTGCACCGTGGTGGCGCGAAACTACCGTACCTTGTCAGGCCGCGGCGAGATCGACCTGGTGGTGTGGGACGGTGCGCGCCTGGCGTTCGTGGAGGTAAAGGCTCGGGCTACCGACGAGTTCGGTCCACCGGAAGGCGCGGTGGACGCGGAGAAGCGCGAGCGGCTGCAAATCGCGGCGCGCGACTACGTACGGCGAGCCGACATCTCATGGAACGTGACGCGCTTCGATATCGTGAGTATTGTGCTTGATCGCCCGCCGCGAATCGAGTGGCTGCGAGATGCGTTTTAAGCGCCCGCCGCACCGTGTTCCGGGTAGAATAATAAGATCCACTCTGAGGACAACTTATGACCTATTACGGACCTAAAGAAATGGCCGCATCGTTCCGCACGGTGCGCAGCAACACGATCAAGATCGCCGAAGAGATTCCCGAGGAAAGCTACGGCTTCCGCGCCGCTGAAGGCTGCCGCAGCGTGGCCGAACAACTGGTGCACATTGCCGTCGCGGTTCGCATTCAGGAACAGATCAATCTGGTGGAAAAGCGTTCCACCCTGGTGGGTTTCGATTTCTTCGGCCTGATGGGTAAAGTGATCGGCGAGGAGCAGGTGCCCCGCACCAAAGCGCAGATTCTGGCATTGCTGAAGACGGAAGGCGAGAAGTACGCTAGCGCGCTGGAAGGTCTCTCCGACGAATTCCTGGGGGAGACCGTGACCTATCCCGAGGGCATGATGCCGCCCACTAAATCGCGGTTCGAGATGTTAATTGCGCCCAAGGAGCACGAAATGCACCACCGCGGTCAGTTGATGGTGGCGCAGCGACTGCTCGGCCAGGTACCTCCGATGACACGCCAGATGAATGAGCGCATCGCCGCAATGAAGGCCGCGGCGGGACAGAAGTAAGTAAGCGCCAAGACCCCTGGACAGGCCGGCGCACGGCCTGTCCTATTTCTTTTTCTCCAGGTTCCAGAGTTCGCGCGAAAGCACACGGCCGCAGAACGGGCAGTAATTGAGCCCGACGAACTGATGGCGATTCTCCCCGAAAACGAAAAAATACTCCGTGTCGATTTCGGTGATGATGGTGCCGTTGGAGAGTTGATACGGCTGCGCGTGGCGCGCCAGTTCCAGATCGAGCAGCTTATCGAATTGTTTGCAACAGGTCATGGGTGCGCCTTATTGAATGGTGCTGGCGCCTTCGACGCCCTGGTCCGCGGGGGTGACATTGCGATTGATATGCCGGTCGAGGTTGATCACGTACGTCTCCGGCGCGTCGATCAGCACGGGCGAGTGCGTGGCGCAGATGATGCGGAATTTCTTCACTTCCACGAGTTCCATCAGCATCTTGAGGATGCGGCGCTGATTGGAGACCGAAAGCGCCATCTCGGGCTCGTCGAGCAGCAGCACGGTGCCTTCGGGAAGCTTGGGAAAGGTCTCGCGAAACATCGAGAGCATTACCTGGCCGTGACTGGCGGTGCGCAGGAACTCTACCATTTCGGGCTGCTCTTTGAACAACTCCAGTTGGACACGCGGATTGTGCTGCTCGGCATCGAACAGGTACGCTTTGCCGGGCTTCACGTTGCCGGGTTCGAGCCGGTAGACGTAGCCCTCAGCCTTGTCGCCGCGCAGGGCGTAGAAGATGGAATGCAACAAGGTGGACTTCCCCGCCCCATTTTCGCCTTGCAGCATGACGAGCGGATGCGAGAGATCCACAATCATCGGCATGTGGAAATTCAAATTGGTGAATACGGGATGACCCAGGATCTTCAGAAACATAAGGGGGACTGTCTATTCAGGATAGCAAGCGCGCCCCCGATCATGTGATTCGCGCGGCAGCGCGCCCTACGCCACGTCCCGTACGCATCGGAATCCGATATTCGTGGTGGTGCTATCCGGCGTGTTGGAGGTCCGCGCGGCCACGCGATAGCGATTGCAGTACGACTTATGGCACAGGTACGAGCCGCCCTTCATCACCTTCTGCGCACCGGCGCCCGGCCCCACGGGATTCGAGCGCGTGGCGGTGACGTGCCAGCCCGGGTCGAACCAGTCGGTACACCATTCCCAGGCATTGCCGGTGATGCCGTAGAGCCCGTACCCATTGGGCGGGAACGCGCTCGGCGGACACACCGCGGTATAGCCATCCTCGCCGGTGTCCTGCGTGGGAAAGGTCCCTTGCCAGATGTTACATAAGTGGCGGCCGCCGGGCGTAAGTTCGTCGCCCCACGGGTAGCTCTTCTGCTCCAGCCCGCCGCGCGCCGAATATTCCCATTCAGCCTCGGTGGGCAAGCGCTTGCCCGCCCACGCGGAGTACGCCGCGGCGTCGTTCCACGAGACGTGCACCACTGGGTAATCCGCGCGCGCATCGACGGACGAATCGGCGCCCTCGGGATGACGGAAATCGGCGCACATCACCTGGCACCACCACGGCACCGCCGCCACCCGTTGTTCGCTCAATTCGCGCACGCGTTCCGGGGGAAGATGTCCTTGAAAGACGAAAGACCAGCCGAACTTCTCCGCGTCGGTGCGATAACTGGACTGCCGCATGAACTCCGCGAACTGCGCATTGGTCACCGGCTCGATATCGATGTGGAACGCATCCAGCGTCACCGTCCGCACCGGACCCTCGCCATCCTGCGGAAAGCCCTCGTCGTCCTCGGTGCCCATCAAAAAGGGTCCACCATCGAGTTTCACCATGCCCTCGGTCGATCCGGCGGTGGCGCGCTCCCGGTCCGCGGACAAGACGCGCGATTCAGCCAGTCGCGCGGCGCGCTGGCGTCCCGGCACGCAGCAAGGATGCGGCAGGCCAGCCTGGGCGAAGAGTTCGAACTCCTTTTTCACTGCCGTATGTCCGCTTTGGCGAGCAGGGTGTCGATGTACTGCTCGATGCGGCGCAACTTCTTCTGGTCGAACAGGAGGTTGGCAATCAAGTTCTTCAATTCATCGTAGGGGCGCGGACCTGCGGGCTTGCGATCGACCACCTTTGCGATGTGAAAGCCGAAGGCCGTACGGAAGATCGGACTCCGCTGGCCGGGCGCGAGCGCGAAGACAACTGCTTCGAACTCCGCCACCATCTGGCCGCGTGGGAAGAATCCGAGATCGCCGCCGCGGCCCGGACAATCGGAGAGACGGTCGGCGACCTCGGCGAAGTCCGCGCCCTCATTCAGTTCCTCTTCGATGGCCTGAATCTGCGGCAGGACGGTCTCCTCGCTATGCTGCTCATCGACGTTCTTCACAATGTGGGCGACGCGAATCAATTCAGGCGTAATGTACTCATCGCGGTGCTCACGGTAGTATTCCGACACTTCCTTGGGGCGTGGCGGCACAAGCTTGGCGGTGAGGCGCCGCGTCAGCCGCTCGATGCGCAGCATGACATCCAACGCCTCACTCGTCATCCCCTCGTTGGCTGCGGCCGCGGCCTCGATGGCGCCTTCGGGCAAGGCCTCGGGTTCGGCCATCGCCGCCTGACGCAACAGGACTCGCTCGATGGCATTCTCGCGCGCCCATTCGATGGTCCGCGCCTCGATCGTAGCGGAAGTTTCATTGGGCATCGCCTCCCGCAACTGCGCACGCAATCGCTCCTCTTCCAGGCGCAAATCCACTTCGGTGATCTCTTCTCCGTTGACCGTCAGGGGCATGCTCCCATCTTAATTGGTGGGACGGACAACGAGCTCGACCTGAGCTACTTCTTTTTCGGGATCTTCGCGCCGGACGCGCGGGCCTCGCTCAAGGCAATCGCGACGGCCTGCTTTCGTTTGGTTACCTTCTGGCCGCTACTGGATTTAAGCGTTCCCTCCTTGTACTCCTTCATCACTTTGTGCGTCTTCTTTTCTCCCGTACTCTTGGCAGCTTTCTTTGCCATGACGTACCTCCTTCCTATTTGGCAGCGACCACTTGCACCAGATGACCAAGATGCGTCAGCGAGTCGCGGAACACCCGGACGACCCGCCGGAATTGCGTGTCCGCCGCGCCCGCCAGGGCCGAGGTTTCGTGCCCGAGCGATACCAGGCGTGGACGCATTTCAAGCGACAGGAAATGCGCCGCGGTCCCCGCCAGAATCGCGTCGCGCTGCAACGCCGCAATCGGCGCTGAGAGTTGCATCGCGTGCGCCGCCACGTTTTCCACGCGCGCCACCAGAACCGCGATTCTGGGTGCGACACGCGCCAGAATGTCTACGCTCAGCTGCGTCTTGTCGATGGCGATCTCGATGCGGCGGATCGACTCCTTCTCCACCGTAATAATCTCTCTGGTGCGCTTCAGAAACGGAGCGAGTCTTGTCGCCATCTGCCGTGCAGAACGATATAGGGCGAGCATCGTCAGGGCCTGAACGATGATCGAGACAATCGCCAGGCCCACAGCCGTGGCGATAATGATCTGGAATGTTTCATTAGACATAGCTCACCAGAACCTTTTTTTGTAGAACAGGTCGATGTCAAATTGCCCATTGCGGTCACGTGTGGCAATTGCCGACCACTGCGGGCTGATCGCCCAATCGATGCGTATGATCTGTGAGTTGCTCTGCGTCACGTCCTGTACATAGGTGAAAGTCAGGTCGCGCGAAATCTGCTGCTGCAGGGTGAGCGTGGCCTGAGGCGTGTTCGACAAGCCCGTCAATTGCGGATCGATTTTGAGTTTGCTGACGCCGAACAAACGTTGCAGCCTGCCGGAAACGGGATTGGCGACAGCCGCGCCGAACAGCGCCGACGCGCCGCTCTGCCCAAGATTCTGCTGCGGCGCGACTGGCGTGCGCGCTGCCAGCACGGGGTCCGAGGTCGGCGCCTTGCCGGAACCGAGCAGGCCGACAATCTCCGAAAACTGCAAGGGAGGATCGCTTCGATAGGAGAGCTTCATGCGATCTACCGGACCCGAGACCGTGAGTGAAACGTCCACGCCTTGCGCCACGGTGTTGAGATCGACATTGAGAATCGGTTCGATCTTCTGCGGATTGTAAAAATTCACCGTGCCCTGATCAATCTTGTATTTCGTGCCCGCGAAGACCACTTCGCCTTGCGTCACGGTTACGCGGCCCAGCATGCCGGGATGGTCGGGCGTACCGCGCAGTGAGAGATTCGCGTCGGCCTGCAGGTTCTCGGTAAGCGTGGTGCGGAATTGGATGTCGGGGGAGGTCTGAATCTTGACGTCGAAGCGCATACCCGCCAGGATCCCGGTACTCACATTGGAGGCGGGCGGAGGCGCCGCCGCGGAATTGATCAGGCTGCCCATATCTGAATGCGAATGCAGCGCCACATCCTGAATCGTCACCGTACCAGCGACCAGGCTCCGCGAAGTGGTGCCCGCCAAGGTCAGTCGTGCCGACGCCTGGGTGGTTACCGTGGGCGGATACGCGATGCGTACGCCGTCGGCGCCGGCCAGCACGCGAAACTGCATCTCCGGCCCGCCGTAAGCCGCAAAGCCGGAGAGCGTGACCTTGCCGCCGCCGGTTTCGCCGGTGAGATTCTGAATGATCGCTTCCGTCCCATTGAAGCTCACCAATCCATTGGCGTTAGAGATTCCATTGGGCAGGTCCACCATATTGAACGACGCGTTCTGCAATTGGAGACGCCCATTGATCACCGGCTTGGATTGCGTGCCGGAAACCGAGGCGCTCAGCGTGACTGCGCCCGCCGAGAAGATATCGGGATTCAGAGCCTCCAGCACTTCGAGCTTTATGTCGCCGTCCACACGCAGATTGAGCGTCGCCGGCTCCACAATGGACGCCGTTCCGGTGATGGCGAGATTGGTGGCCGGCCCCACGATTTTGGCGTTGCGAATGGTAACAACGCCCCGATCGAGAGCCGCCACCACGGCACCCTCGTTATGCACTTCCAGATTCACGCGCGGCTTGCGCGTGCCGGGAGCTACCACCGAATGCGCCTCCAATTTCGAGAGCTGCAGCGTGCCGCGTAAATCCTTCGTGCGTGCCAGCGGACCATTCACAGAGACTTGCCCGTCGAGCGACGCGTCGAAGTTCCCCAGCGTGCTCTGCAGCCACGCATTCAGCCCGGAGTACGTCACATTGGCGAAACTGACCTGCGCATCCACCGGGTAATCGGCGCCGAGTTGCACGCGCCCCGAGCCTTTAATGGCGGATTGCGCGAAGTTGGAATTGAGGGCGAATGCGATTTGACCGCCGCGTGTTTCCGCCGTCGCTGTCAGGTCGCCGAGCGGCCGTTTGTCCAGAGCCAGGCCGGTGGCCGCGACGTTGGCGTTCAAGCTGGAAAAGAGCGGCGCCGCGTTTGGCCGCAGCGTGGCGGCGCCATCGGCGTTGATCTCGGCGGTCCCGGTGAACCCGCTCTTCCAACGGTGTACGGCCTGCAGGGTGCCGAGCTGCACTCGATTGCTGCGCACCTGGAACTGCACGCGCCCCTGGTCGAACTTGCCGGCCGGATGGTCCAGCGACGCGGTGAGATCGAGCGTGGCGGAGCCCGAGGCGATACGCAGTTCCGTCACGCGCACCGCTTGATTCGTGTAAGCAACCGCGCCTTGCAGTCGCGAGATCGGCTCGTCGTAGGCCTTGCCATTGACCACCGTGAGATTCACATTGGCAACTGGAGCAGCCAGCGTGCCAGAGACACTGCCGTTCGCGGAGAGGATGCCGCTCACCGGAATATCGCGCCGCCCCGCTACGGCGAGCACTCGTTCGATCGGCAGGTTCGCGATCTGCGCGCTCGCTGTAGTATCGTGCTGCCCGGTTAGCAGCGACCGTCCCGTGACCTTGATCGTGGAGCCTGCAAAATCAGAGTTCACGTTGTATTCCACGGCCGGCCCATTGGTGGCTGCGGTGAGCGTGACGTCGCCGAGGCGCTTGCCCTCCATCTCCAGTCCCCGCACGCCCGCATTCCCGCTGACCGCGGACACTTGTATGTCGCCGGCCACCTGCCCGGCGATTTCGGCATTCATCGTGAGCGTTCCGCGCAACCCTGGCCGATCCTTCACCAGCGCCTGGAACTGCGCGAGTTGCACCTGATTGCTGGCTATGCGCGCGCGGAAATTGCCGTGTTCCAGATCGCCGGGAGCGTGGCTGTAGGTCGCGTTGGCATCGATGCGCGAGGCTCCAGCGACCAGCGCCAGCGAGGGAACCGTGATCGTGCCTTGCGTCATCGAAACCGCCGCAGTCAACGAATCGAAGTGTTCACCTTCGATGGCGCCATTCACCACCCCGAAATTGGCGCTGCCCAGAGGGTCGCCCACAGTACCATCGATGTGAACATCGGCCGTCAGCGCGCCGGTCACCGCCACGCTGGCGCTCTGGCCGGCCAGCGCGAGGACATCGCGCACATCAGCGTTGCGCACGCTGGCGTCCGCCCGCAGCGCCCCGGAGTTGACCAGCTTCCAATTCCGCAGTCCCACGCTGCCGGCAAATGTCGCCAGCAGCGCGCCGTGCGTGAGCGACCCATTGGACACGGAGCCGCCACTTTTCGAGACGTCGAAGTTCGTGGCCAGGCGAGAGAATTGCCGTCCCTCGGCGCTGAAGTTCGTCACCAGCACATCGCCCGCTATGCGTGGCGCACTGACTCTGCCCGTGACGGCGGCATTGACCACGGCCGAGCCGCCGGCATTGAATTTCACCGGCAGTTGGCCGGCGAGGGGCTCGAAATCGGCCAGATCGCGCGAAACCACGCGGGCGTCGATGCGTCGCCCGAGCGCTCCCGACAGGTCGATGCGCGTGTGCGGCAGCGCAAGGTAGGACTTCGCAATCGTAACCGTGTCAGCGCGGCCATCGTAGTCGGCGGTAAGTTTGCCGGAGACCGGCACGCCGCGGCGTCCCGGAGCGATGCCGAGCGCTACGTGCGCCACCACCGCATTCGGGTTCTTAATGCTGCCCTCCATCCGGAGCGGCCCCGAAACTACGCCGTCGTAGCCCAGCGACTTAGGCGAGAATACCTGTGCGACCTGCGCGATATCGAAGTTATGCAACTGGCCTTCGAGACGGAAGCCATCCAGATTGTCCAACGCGGCGCTGCCTTTCAGATTACCTCCGAAGGCAGCCAGTCGGAGGCCGCTGAGTTCGATCCGCGCTGGGTCCGCAGTGACAGCGGAAGTGAGCCCAATCCCGGCGACTCGCGTCGCGCCCTGTCGGAAGGCGACATCGCGCGCTTCCAGATTCGCGTCCACCTTGTACGCGTTGGCGGCGGTGTACGACGCGGTTCCGCCCACATGGACCGTGCCCTCGGGACGCGCAGCCAGGCGTATCAGACGTCCGAGTTCGCCCACCGCCAGCGTGCTCTGGAATTGTACTCGCTGCGAATTGCCCCAAGCCTGAATCGTCGACTCCCCAAGATCGATGCGTGCGTTAGTGATGTTCACGAGGCCGTTTTCCATCGACCCGGTGATATCAGCCTTAACCGCCCCGGGGCCATGTACCGTGTCCAGCTGTAGCCCCAGAGCGGCCACCTGATTGACTTCCTCTATCGCCACGCTCGCGACCACGTGGGCGTTGGTCCGCGGCGCGGCCAGGTGCTCCATGGCACCCGTAATCGAGACTTGCGACTTGGATGTACGCAGGCTGGCGTTGGTGAACGCAATTCGATCCTTCTCCAGGGTCACTGGTAATTTCACATCGACGCGGAGTTTGTTGACGTAGAGAGGGCTCACATCCACTTCGCCGGTGTAGCGCGAGGTCACCATATTGAAGCCGAGTTGCGCGCGCAGGTTCTCGCCCGAGGCTTCCAGGCTGCTCTGCCGGTCACCGAAAGTGAACCAGCCACCGCGCAACTCGAACTTTCCAATAGCCAGATCGACGATAGTCTCCAGAGCTGTCTTATCCCCCTTTCCGGGCACCTTCGGTGACGGCACGTTGGTCTTGCCGTCGGCCGTCACGATGATGTTGGCCCGCGGCTTCTCCGCCAGCAGGTACGCGATATCGACGAAGCCGCGAAAAGGCGAGAGCAATTTCAAATCGACTTGCAGCAAATCCGCGCGGAACAGCGGCGCCGCGGTAGCAGGCTCCAACCCATGTAGCACGAAATTGGACACCTTGGCGCGCAGGTGCGTCCAGTCGAATTGAAAAAAACCAATCTCTACGCGCCCGCCCGTGCCCTCTTCCACGGTGGCGATAATCTTCTCGCGCACCATGTTGCGGAACCAGTCGGTCCGCACAATCACGATGCCGGCCACCAGCAGCACCAGAACAAGCCCCAGCAGGCCCCCGCCGATCCATAGCGCGATTCGCCGTCCGCGACTCATTGGAACGCTTCCTTCTTAAACTGGATTCTGACGCCGCTGCGTGCCTGCTTCAGCCACGCATCCATCTCGTCTTCCTCCTCCTCTTTGGATAAGGCCGGCTGCGTACGATCTACCAGGCGGTCCGCCGCTTGGGAGGGCAGTGGAGGATTGGCCATTCGGAAACGCTGCTCGGCGAAGCGCAGCGCTGCGACCTGCCAGAGCAAATGTCGTTTGACGTCATCCTCGCTGAGTCCATATTTCTCCAGTAGGGCACGATAGGCGGCGTCGTTTGGATAGTTCCGCTGCCGGAACTGGCGCAGCAGCGGTTCGGCATCCGAATCGGCGGACGCCTTATACCCGCCCGTCTCCATTTCGACTTTGATCAAGTGCTGGTCCACCAGGCGTTCCGCGGCCTGCCTGCGAGCGTCGGCGCTCAGGTTCGGAGGCTGGCCGTTAAAGAACTGGGTGAGGCGCACTTCCGCGCGAACTTCCGTATCCGTGATCACCTGATTGCCCACCACCACGGCGACGCGATCGATCACTCCCTGGGCGGCCGCCACGCACTGCAACGTGAAGATCAGCTTTGCGAGTCTCATGTCAAAAGGCCTGGCCGATGGAGAAAAAGAATTGGATGTGCGACACGCGCTGCGGCACTACCGTAGCCCTATTCAGCAACAGATCCTGATAGCTGCCCTTGAGCCCATCAAAGGCGGGAGGGTTAAAGCTGTACGCCAAGTCGAAACGTATGGGGCCAACGGGCGTCCGGTACCGGATACCGAGTCCCGCAGCGTGCACCATGTAGTCGAAATCGGTCTTATCGCGCTGGCGATAGCGAAAGGAAATGCTGCCGAGATCGGAATACACATTGCCAAGATCGTGGAACGCGACTGCCGTGATGTTGTCGCTAAGAAACGGAAAGCGGACCTCCGTCGAGTGAAACAGCAGCGCATTGCCGCCGACGGCGAAACCTGTGAGCAGATCGCGCGGCCCGGCCTGATTATCCGGGAAGCCGCGATGCGAGTTCGCGCCGCCGCCGTATAGCCGCTCGGGCAGCGGTATGTATTGAGCAGGGTCTACGTTGGGCCCGATGCTGAAGGGGCGAAGGAAGCCGAACTGGGTATTGCTGGCCAACACCATGTTCTTGCGGACCGTTTTGTAATAGGAGTTACGCCCCAGGAAGCGCACGAAGTTCTTGCTGCCTCCGAAGAATTTTTCCGCCAGCCCAAGATCGACGGTGTTATAGATGCCGCGGTGGGCGTCCACTGGATCGTCGCGGCGATCCTGAAAAAGGCTACCGGAAACTATCCCGATCCGCGCGGACTGCGACAGCAGCGGGATCAGCCCGGGATTGATCTTGCGCAATGCCTCGTAGCCATTGCCATCCAGCACTTTTACAGAAAGTTGCTGTTCCTCATTTGCCAACAATTCATCCCGCAGTGCCTTCGCAAAAAAACTATGGTCGGGAACAGGTTCGAGCCGCCCAGCGGTCATCACCCAACGGGACGGGACATCTTCGGGGTCGTTGCGGTCGTTTGTTTGGATTTCGTGAGGAATGTCCACGTTGCCGTAGGTAAATGCCTGCGGATAGCAGGCATCCACGATTAGCAGGATATGACGTGCTT